>DQGU01000173.1 GCA_003524565.1 Rhodospirillaceae bacterium | reverse complement strand
CACGCGCTTTATCCGCGACTGGGTGCGCACGCATTATGCGGAGCGTATCGCGCGCCTTTGCGCCGCGCAAATTGCGGGCTGCGCGCGCGTTGAATATATCGTGACCGCAGGCGCGCAAAAACCCGCCGCAGCCGATGCCGCACGCGCCTACGAACCTGTTATCACCGCGAATGAAAACGCCGCGGCGGCGGAAGCCGCGGAAAATCTTTCCTCCGCCCTCGACCCCCGCTTCACGTTTGAAAACTTCGTCGTCGGCGCCAGTAATGAACTCGCTTTCGCAGCCGCAAAAAAACTGGCATCGGGCGAGAATGTCACGTTCAACCCGCTGTTCCTGCAAGGCGGCGTCGGGCTTGGCAAAACGCATCTGATGCAAGCCATCGCGCATGACGCCCTCGCACGCACGCCGGAAAAACGCGTCGTTTACATGTCGGCCGAAAAATTCATGTACCAGTTCGTGCGCGCTTTGCGCAGCCGCGACACCATGGCGTTCAAGGAATATGTGCGCGGCGTCGATATTCTGATGATTGATGATATTCAATTCATTTGCGGCAAGGAATCGACGGCGCAGGAATTCTTCCACACCTTCAACGCGCTGATTGACCAGGGCAAACAAATCGTATTGTCCGCCGACAAGGCGCCAGGCGACCTTGATGGCCTTGATGACCGTCTGCGCTCCCGCCTCGGCATGGGTCTGGTCGCGGGCATTCAGGGCACCAGCTATGAACTGCGCCTTGAAATCCTGCGCGCCAAATGCGCCCTGATGAAACGCGAAATGCCCGAAGCGGTGCTGGCCTTCCTTGCCGGTAAAATCACCAGCAACGTGCGCGAGATGGAAGGCGCCCTCAACCGCCTTATCGCCCATGCCGAACTGGTCGGCCGTGCCATCACCGTCGAAGGCGCGGAAGAGCTTTTGCAAGACCTGCTGCGTGCCGCCGGCCGCCGCGTGACCATCGAAGACATCCAGCGCCGTGTCGCAGACCATTACAACCTGCGTATGACGGATATCCTCTCCCCCCGCCGTGCCCGCCCTGTGGCGCGCCCGCGTCAGGTGGCGATGTATCTGGCCAAGGCGCTGACGGAGCATTCCCTGCCCGAAATCGGCCGTAAATTCGGCGGGCGCGACCACACGACGATTATTCACGGCGTGCGCAAAATCGAAGAGCTTTTGCAGGCCGACCGCCAGTTGGCCGCCGATATCGAAACCCTGAAGCAGCGCATCGCGGGTTAATTCCCCGCCTTTGCCGCCCCTGCTAGCCTTATCCAGCGCCCCTGCGGGTGCAGGCGGCATTTGATATTCGGCCGGATTGGACTATATTCTCGAAAGTGCCGTTTCTCCAGCCGCGCGGGGGTTCCTTTGTCGCTGTTTCGTCTTTTTTCGCTGTTTTCCGTTCTTGTTGCCCTTGGGCTGGGCGCGCCTGCACAAGCGCAGCTCTCTTCCCCGCCGGCCGCCTCTTCGCAGGTATCGTCCATTCCGCCAGCGCCCGCGCGCGTGTTCCACACAACGGCCGATTTGCTCAGCCCCATCACGGCCACGGGCAGCGGCGATGTCGTGCCCGTCGCCCTGCGCGTGCGCATGGAGGGGAACTGGAAGATTTACTGGCGCACCCCCGGCGATTCCGGCCTGCCGCCCGCACTGGACTGGAGCGGGTCTGAAAATTTCAAAGGGCACACGGTGCACTGGCCCGCGCCCCACCGCTTCACCATCTATGACATCGACAATATCGGCTACAAGCACGAAGCCGTTTTCCCCATCGACATTCATGTGGCGGAGGCAGGACAGCCGCTTTCGCTGAACCTCAAGCTTGACCTTCTGGTTTGCGATGACATTTGCGTGCCGGAAACCCATACCCTGCAATTCGCGCTGCCTGGCGGCGACGCGGCCCCCTCGCCAGAGGCGGAGACCTATGCCCGCGCCCGCAGCACCCTGCCCACCCCTGCGCATGACGGCGCGCGTTTTGACCGTCTGTGGCTGGATTACGACAGCGGCAACCGCAGCTTTGTCGTTGCCGAAATGACCGTGGCAGATAAACCCGCGGGCGATATCGACCTTTTCATCGAACATCCGGCCGCCACGGTTTTTGGCAAGCCCGCAACAGCGCACGACCCCAAAACCGGCAAGCTCACCTTGCGCGCGCCCATTCACAGCACGGAGCCTTTGGATAAAATCGAAGCCGACCTGTCAAACGGCACACTGATGCTGACCTATACCAACGGTGCGCAAGCCGTCGAGGGCAGCCTCGCGCTGTCCCCGCGTCCGTCGGGGGCGGAGGTGAAATCCGGCGCCAAAATCGGCGATAAAATCGTCACCTTTGATTATAAAATCCTTCTGCTGGCGCTTTTGGGCGGTCTGGTTTTGAACCTGATGCCCTGCGTTTTGCCGGTATTGTCTCTTAAAATCCTCTCCGTCGTCAGCCATGGCGGCAAAGACAGCCGCGGCGTGATTTTCAAAAACTTCATGGCCAGCGCGGCCGGTATCCTGTTTTCGTTTTGGTTGATTGCGGGCGTGTTGGTCGCGCTGAAATCGGCGGGCGAAACCATCGGCTGGGGTATTCAATTCCAGCATCCAGGCTTTCTTGCGTTTCTGACGATTGTGGTACTGGGCTTCGCTGCCAATATGTGGGGCCTGTTTGAAATTCCGCTGCCGCGTTTCATTGCCCGCCACGCCACGCCGAAATCGGCGGACGAGCCGACACTGGCCGGACATTTCCTGACCGGCGCCTTCGCGACGCTCTTGGCCACGCCCTGCACGGCGCCGTTTCTGGGCACCGCCGTCGGCTTCGCGCTCGCGCGCGGCGCGGTCGAGATTTTCACCATCTTCACCTTCCTCGGCCTCGGCTTGGCGCTGCCG
>DQGU01000107.1 GCA_003524565.1 Rhodospirillaceae bacterium | reverse complement strand
CGGACGTGCCGGATATCACCGTCTTTGACACGCCGGAGCTGCACGGGTTTGAGCAAACGGCAGAGGAAGCGCTGTTCATCCTCGCCCAGAGCGCCACAGGCCGCCGCCTGATGCAAAGCGCGATGGCCGCCGATGTCGGCATCGTTTTCATGGATGATGCAGAGACTCAAAACAGCACGCGCGGCTATGTCGATTGGGAACAAAAAATCGTTTTTCTGGCCAAAGAGCAAGACCCGCGCCTGCTCGCCCTCACCCTCGGGCATGAACTGGCGCATGTCAGCCAGTTCGCAAACGGCGGCGTGACGCTGAATGTTATCAAAGAGCAGCCGCTGCATGCGCTGAAAAAATTTCTGGCCATCGAAGCGGATGCGCGGGCATACGAAATCAAAATCGCACTGGAACTTGAATACCCCGCCCCCGCCGAAAACGCGGCGCGCATAAAATTTGACGGCATGGCGCAGCTGGCGGCGGAAAAAACAGAAATCGCCACCCTGCCCGCGCTGGTGGCAAGCGTCGCGCCGCGGCTGCATGACGGCAGTCTGGACGATGCGCGTATCATGGCCGCGTGTTTCCGCGCGTTTTACTATGACATCAACCTGCGCGCGACGTACGAAAATATTATCATGACCCGCATCGAAAAACTCGACGACGCGATTCTGCGCGACGCGCAAAGCTTTGTGCAGGAAACGGACAGCACCGGTTTCATCGCGCGGCTGGATGGTCATGATACGCCCTATATGCTCAAAAACCGCGACGCGACCGACATCACAGATGCGCGCCTTGCCGCCGTATCGGCGCAGACGCTGGCGCGGCTTGAACGGCTTGCGGGCATGCGCGCGGATGCAGGCATTGCGATGAATGCCGCCGCGTGGCGCGCGCCCGTTTATGCACCGGCGCCTGCAAACGGCACACCCGCCGCGAAAGGCCCGCAAGCATGAGCCGCCGCGCGTTTAACACATCAGCAGATTCTCTTTTCACCGCGCTGAAACGCGGGGATGAAAAAACCGCCCAGCGCCTGATTGCGGACGGCGCACCGTTTTTGCAAGAAAACGCCGACGGCGATACCGCATGGCATATCGCGGCGCGCGCAGGCCTGCACGGTGCTTTGCGTCTGATGGCGCAAATGGATGCAGGCGCGCTGAACAGCACCGCCGCCCAAGGCAGCGCCATGAGCGAAGCCGCCGCGCAGGGGGATATTAAAACAATCGCGGTGCTGCTCGACATCGGCGCATCGCCGGATACGCCTGATGCAAATGGCAAAACACCGATGATGCGCGCGCTGGAGCAGCAGGAATACCGCGCGCTTGAATATCTGGCGCGCATGGGCGCGAAAATTGCGGCGGCGGATGCCGAGCACAAAAACATTCTGCATCTGGCAGCCGAAATGAACGACACGGCCGCGCTGCGCATTTTGCTTTCCGCGGGCGGCGCGCTGCATGTGCAAACCCGCATGGAAAGCGCGGCGAAAATGACGCCGCTGATGGCCGCGGCGCGTGCAGGCGCCGAAGAAGCCGCGCGGATTTTGCTGCACGCGGGCGCAAACCCGAATATTCCCGATGCGCAAAACATGACACCGCTGCATGCGGCGGCGGAACGCAACGACGCGGGCATGATTTATACGCTGGTCTGCGAAGGCCACGCCGATATCGACCGCAGCGCAAACGCCGGCTATAGCGCGCTGCATACCGCCGTCATCCACAAAAGCGCGGAGGCCATGCGCGCCCTGTGCGACCTTGGCGCGGATGCGCATTTGAAAGACGACGAAAAACGCACACCGCTGAACATCGCCGGGTGGGGCGGTTTTTTGGCGGGCGTCAAATATTTGATGGAAGACGTCGCCGCCGAAACCGACAACGACGACGCGCTGCAATCACGCACGCAGGCGTTTTACGACGCGCTGTTTTATGACCATGCCGCCGTGGCGGATTATATGCTGGAAAGCGGCAAGGTCGATATGAACCGCCCGACGCGCGCGGGCGAATACCCGCTGCAGGCCGCGCTTCAGAACGGTCAGAGCGACATGGCAGAAAAAATTATTGCCGCGGGTGCGGATGTGAATGTCAAAAACAAGCAGGGCATGAGCCCGCTTTTGCTTTGCGCGCTGCGCAATCTTGTCGTACCCGCATCGCTGCTTTTGCAAAAAGGCGCGAACCCGAACCTTGCCCCCTTGAGCGAGCCGCCGCTGCATGCCGCCATCGCGGGCGATTTTCCGTTCATGGTCACGCTGCTGCTGAACCATGGCGCGAATCCGATGCAGGCCGACAGCATGGGGCGCGTCGCCATCGACCTCGCCCGCCAGAAAGGCCGCGGGCAAAACATGGTCGGCGATATCGCCCGCGCGCAAGAGCGTTTCACCAATATGAAAAACGGCAGCGCCCCTAAACCCGCGACGCCCGACGCATAAGCGTCCATACGCTGCGGTGCAGCGCGAAAACAGCGTGAACCCCGCGTCCGAATCTTTTCATAAGCGGTTGCCGCCCCCGCCCCTGCATGCTATACCGCAAAGACCCAGACAACAGTGATTTCACGCAACCGGAGAAGGCGCAGCGGCCCAACAGCCACCCGCGCGGCAGGCATGAGCAACGACAACCAGCCCAACAGCCCGGACGACGGCGACCCGATTGATAAAATCTTCGGGCGGGTATCGGATATGTTCGGCAAAATGGCGAACATCGACCCGACGCGCAAACCGACCGACACGGATAAATTTTTCCGCGCCGTGAAATCCCGCAAATTCGACGAAGTGAAAGCGGCGCTGGAGGCGGGCTTCGACCCCAACCAGCACAACAAGGACGGCGATACGGCGCTGCATATCTGCGCGCGCGCAAACCTTGCCGACATGGCCGCGCTTTTGCTGGAACACAAGGCAAACCCGCGCATAGGCAAAAAAGACAAACCGGACGAGCTGCCGCTCAACGACGCCGTGAATTTCGGCAAAGCGGAAATGACCGAGCTTCTGGCGCGCCACGGCGGCTATCTGCCCGGCAACAGCACCGATGGCTGGAACCTGCTGCACCGCGCCTGTGAAAAGGGGAAACCGCAGCTGGTCGGCGCGCTTTTGAAAGCGGGCGCAGGCGCCAACGACACCACCAATAACGGCTCTACCCCGCTTTTGATTTCGATTATGCGCGCGCAGGCCGATGTCGCCGATGTGCTGCTGGACGACCCGCAGGTCATCGCGAAAATGAACGAGCTTTACGCAAAGACCGATGAAAAACGCCGCACCGCCTTTCAACTGGCGATAGAGCGCGGACAGGGCGCGATTGCCCGCAAAATCATCGCGCGCGGCACCCAGCTGAACGCGGAAGACGCCGAGGGTGTCTCGCCGCTGCAAGCCGCCATCCGCCGCGGCGATGCCGAACTGGTCGGGCTTTTGACCAAAAGCGGCGCGGACATCAACCATCAAAACGCGCACGGCACGCCGCTTTATTTCGCCGTGACAACGCCGGAGCTGCGCGACGATGCCGTGCGCGAAAAAATCATTTCGCTGTTGCTGGCGCGCGGTGCCGACCCCGACATCGCGGAGCCCGCAACAGGCCGCACCCCCCTGATGGCGGCGGCGGCAAACATTGACCGTCTTGGCGCCTTGAACGCGCTTTTGGCGCATCCGGTCAACAAAGACCTCTGCGACAACGACGGCATGAACGCGGTTTTCCACGCACTGAAAAACCCGCGCGCACTGGATGCGCTGCTGCAAGCGGGCGCGAGCCCCGATGCGCGGCACATGAAAGACGCATCGACGCCCCTGATTGCCGCCGCCAAAGACGACAACCCGCATACAGTGCGCCGCCTCTTGGATGCGGGCGCGAACCCGATGCTGTTCGATGCGCGGGGCAAATCGGCGCTGTCCTATGCGCGCGACAACGTGGTGAACGAATACGCAGGCGCGGCAAACGCGCATACGATTGTGGCGATGATTGAAGAAAAACTCGCCCCGCAAACGCGCGCGCGGCGCAAACAAAAACCCCGCGGCGCGGAGTATGATTTGTGAGCGGCGCCTATCTGCGCAGCCTTATCGCCGCCGGCGATGAAACAGCGCTGAAAGAGGCGCTCGACAACCCCGTTCTTTCCAACTTCGCCGACGATATCGACGACAAAGGCCGCAGCCTTTTGCATGATGCGATTGAATCCGGTCTTTATGCCGCCGTGCCCGCGCTGATGGCCGCAGGCGCCAGCGCGAAGACGCAAGACCCGCTTGGCCGCAGCCCCCTGCATCTGGCCGCGCAGCACGGGCAGGCAGATATTTGCCGCCTGATACTGGCGACACAAAAAAATATTGATACACGCACGCATGCAGGGGAAACCCCGCTGATGCTGGCCATTGCGCACGGGCATGTGGATGCCGCCGTTTTTTTGCTGGCGTGCGGCGCTGACCCGACGCTGAAAAATCCGGCCGACAAAGACGGCATGAACGCGTGGCATCTGGCCGCCAAATGCGAAAACCCCGCGATGATAGATATTTTTCTGCGTCATGGCGAACATGCGCGCATGAACGACGTTTGCGCGGTCGGGCGCACGCATGCCGACGCCTTCCGCCTTGCCCTGCGCGAAGGGCACGGCGCGGTTGTGCAGCGTTTTATCGACCACGGCATCGACGTCAACAAACGCGACAGCGAAGGGCACACGCCGCTGCACTGGCTGCTTTTGCACCGCAAGACGCGGGCGGAGGCTTTGCCGATGATAAAGCTTTTGCTCAAAAACGGTGCGGACGGCGACAAGGCCGCAAACCTGTGGGGCGAAACGCCGCTGATGATTGCCGCCAAGGCCGATTTTCCGGAGGCGATGAAATTGCTGCTCGACAAGGGCGCGGATGTCACGCGCCTCAGCCATTACCGCGAAACCGCGCTGCATTTCGCCGCGCATCATTACACCGTCGATACCATTCTTATCCTGCTCGACCACGGGGCGGACATCAACGCGCCCGACCGCATCGGGCAGACGCCGCTGCATATCGCGGCGCACCACAACCGCCGCGACGTCGTGAAAACACTGGTGGCGCAGGGGGCAGACCCGCTTTTGAAAGACCAGCGCGGGCGCACACCCGACCTTTTGTGCCAGGCACCCGTGCAGGAAACCACCCGCGCCATCGTTTTGCGCGCGCAGGATGAATGGCGCAAAGGCGGCCGCCCTGTATTGGAAAATGGGCGTCTGAAAAAACGCTTTAATTTGCAAAGCCGCCGCCCGCGCAGCGGTCTGCCGCGGCGTTTTGACAAAAAACCGCCTTCTAACGGCGGCGGATATCAGCCATAATGCTTGCCGTAGTCTGGTATCGCGCCCTGCGCGTTATGACAGGCATGCCAAGCCCGATACATGTGAAGAAAGGACAAGCCCGTTGCTGCCGCCAAGCATTGAACGCCTTGACCCCCCTTCGCGCGCGACTGTCAATCAGGCGCTTGATACATCGGGCAACCGCTATCTTCATGCCGTTTGCCGCCAGAGCGGCTATGCCGCCCGCGCTATCGACGCCATCGACAGGCTGAAGGCCGACGTCAATACCGTGAATACCGACGGTTATTCGCCGCTGCGCTATGCCATTGAATACGGCGATAGCGAAACGGTTGCCGCGCTTTTGAAACGCGGCGCGCGCACAAGCTATAACGTAAACGGCAAAACCTATAACGCCGTCACCGCCGCCATTTTGCGCGGGCGGGGCGACATTCTGGATGCTGTTTTGCGCGGCGGCGGCGCGGCGCTGGTCAACAGCCCCGGCATCGATACGCGCAGCGAGGTTGAAAAAACCCCAGCCCTCGTGCTGGCTGTGCAAAAATATCATTATGACCTTATCCCGCTTCTGGCGCGCGCGGGCGCGGATTTGAACCGCGCGTCGGATACAAACGGCATGACGCCGTTGATGCAGGCGGCGCAAAACGATGCGGCGGGCGTGATACAAACGCTCGCGCGGCTGGGCGCGGATGTGAACGCGGCAGGCGCAAGCGGGCAAACCGCCCTGCATCTGGCCGCGGCTCACAACGACCACCGCGTATCTGTCATGGATGTGCTTTTGGCGCTGGGGGCGGATGTGAATGTGCGCGACGGCAAAGGACGCACGCCGCTGATGCTGGCGATTGAGGCCAACAACACCCGCATGGCCACCAAACTGATTGCCGCAGGTGCGCAGCTGGATGTGCAAAACGCGCAGGACAATAACGAATCTGCGCTGATGATTGCTGCGCGCAAAGGGCATGGCGATGCCGCCGCGCTGCTGCTCAAGGCGGGGGCGGATGTTTTGCTGTGCGACCGTTTCAACCGCACTGCCGCGAAGATTGCCGAAGACCATCCGGGCACAAACCGCAGCCAGTACGACCCCATGATGGGTTTTTCCGCGCCGCAGCCGAAAACGATGCTGCAAGAGGCGGAGAAAAAAGCCATGGCACAGAAATTCGAAGGACAATACAGGGACGCGCGCAGAAGGCACGGCCCCTAATCGATATGCCCAAATAATTTTTCACGCCGGCGGGTAATAAAGGGTGTCCACAAAAAAGGGACGACGACGTGAAAAAGAAAAAACAGACTGCCCCGAAACCGCCCGCCGCCGCACGCGGCGCGGATATCAAGGCGCCGAGCGCCGCCTTCAACGGCCGGTTCCTGAAGGAGCCGGATAAAATCACCGATGCCGCCAGCGGCCGCACCCGTTTGATGGATGCCGTGCTGTCGGGCGATACCGCGCAGGCGGAACGTCTTTTGCAATCGGGCGCCAGTATCAATAAAACGAATAAAGAAGGCAAAACCGCGCTGCATTACGCCGCGCGCCTTGGCCAGCTGGAAATGATTTCGCTTCTGGCCGGATACAACGCGCAAATGAACCCGCGCGACAAAAACCTGCGCACGCCGCTGCAAGACGCACTGGACGCGCCGCAGCCGCTGCGCATCATCGGCGCGCTTATCAAAGCAGGGGCTGATGCGAATATCCCCGACAGCACCGGCCGCCTGCCGCTGCACCACGCCGCCGTATCGGCGCAAAACGGCGTTGTCAAAAAACTTTTGAAACACACCGAAAACCCCAATAGTCCGGACAAAAAATATGCACAGCCGCTGCATCTGGCGGCGGAGAGCAACGGCGTCGATGTCGTGCAAACGATTATGTTCGAGCGTGTTGCGGTTCTAAGCGCGAACCAGAACGGCGATACCGCCCTGCATCTGGCCGCGATGCGCGCCGACCCTGAAGTCGCCCTGTTCCTGCTGAAAACCGAAGCGGCGCAGATGGTGAACGCCGTCAATCTGGATGGCCGCACGCCGCTGCATGCGACGCTCAAATCCGGCAGCGAAAAACTGGCGCGTGCCATGATTGACGCGGGTGCCGATGTGAACGTCACCGACCGCGCAGGGTTTACCCCCCTTTGCGAAGCGGTCATGAGCGGCAATGCGAAGCTGGTGCGGCTGCTGATTGACGCAGGCGCGGACGTCGGCAAAAAAGCGGACGGCGCGAAAACAACGCCGCTGGTGCTGGCGATACAAAACAAGCGCGGGGAGCGCATATTGCAGCATCTGATGGATGCGGGCGCCGATGTGAATACGCCCAACGACGATGGGCAGACGCCGCTGATGGCCGCGGCCGCGCGCGGCGATAACGCGCTTGTCAGCCTGCTTTTGGAGGGCGGCGCGAACCCCGCGCTGAAAGACAAGAACGGCCAGACGGTTTTGCATTACTGCACCAATACCACGCCCGCAAAGCTGGTGGAGGCGATGATAGACGGCGGTGCCGATGTAAACGCCAAAAGCGGCTGGGGCAGAAGTGCCCTGATGGCCGCGCTGCAGGAGCGCAATGTGCCGCTGGCCGAGATTCTTTTGAAACGCGGCGCAGACCCGAAGGTGCAAGACAACCAGGGCCTGACCCCGCTGCACGCCGCGCTGCAACTGCGCCAGCTGGCGCTTATCAATACCCTGATTGACAAGGGCGCGGATGTGAATGCTGCGGGCAGTTATTCCAAGGTCACGCCGCTGCATCTGGCCTGCAGCATGGGGCTGGAGCGTGAAGCGCAAAAGTTGCTGGAAAAAGGCGCGAATCCGAATACGCAGGACAACATGGGGCGCACGCCGCTGTGGCATTTGCTGCAGTCGCACAATGCCAGCGCGGATTTGGTGCGCAAAATGCTGGAAAAAGGCGCCGACCCGCTGGCCGACGACCATTACGGCACGAATCCCTATGACATGGCGCATAGCCAGCGCAAAACCGTGGTGACGGAGCTGTTCCGCCAGCACCAGCTGAAAAAATCGGCCAAACCCTATAGCCCGAAGCCGCCGCGGCCGCCCTGGGGCTATTATTAAGCCTTAAACAGCTGGAATATAATAAAACACAAAGCTTTCATGGACATAATCCGGAATCGCCTGTAGTATAGCGCAACACCGGACAGAGCGAATGAGGACGACCGCCTATGGCGAAAAAACAGCCCCCTTCCGTACATTCGAACTTTCTCAAAGCGGCCCGCGATGGCGACTTTGACGGCGTCCGCCATTACTTTGAAGAAGGCGCATCGCTAAGCGCCCGCGACGAGCAAGGCCGCACCGCCATGCACATCGCGGCGGAGCGCGGTTTCAGCAAAACCATCGAGCTTCTGGTCGAACTGGGCGCCGACATCAACGCGCGCGACAACAACATGGAAACGCCGCTGCACCGCGCGGTGCGCCAGAGCAGTTTTTCATCCGACGTCAGCGCGCTTCTGATTTTGCATGGCGCAGACATTACGCTCCGCAACCGTTTCAACGAAACGCCGTTCAATATCGTGAAGCAGGAAAACCAGCTGAAACAGGTGCTGCGCGGCGCATGGCTGAGCGCGCTTCAGAAAAACCCCATCAATGTCGAAACCGCACTTGACCGCGATGTGGATGTGCTGCCGCCCATGACGGTTATCAAGCGCCGCAATTCGTCAGACACGCCGCCGGCCGCGCCCTGATTTTCTAAAAACCTTCTCCGCTTTTTCTGTTGCGCTGCATTTGCTGCGCCGCTTTTGTTGCATAATCCTGTTTCATTCTTGCGTGCCTTGGCAACGTGCATAAAGCACGGTGGCATCGGCGTTTTTTGCACATAAAAAGCGGCCTGAAGCATTGACCCGCTGATAACGATATGTCAAAAATCTAAACGTTCTGGACATTTTCATGCTGCCCATGGGCGCGCCGTTTTTTTGCGCGCGCCGCCGCGGGCGGTGACAGAAAGAAAGGCAAGCAGGCAGTGGAACAGCAATCGGCTCAAGGCAGTTTCAACGAAAACGCAAAGGACGCGGCAAACGAAAACACCGCGCGCGAAGCCCCCGCCGTCGAAATCAAACAAGACGCGCTGCATGCCGCCGCCAAAGACGGCAAACACGATGACGCCGTGGCGCTGCTGCGCGCGGGCGCACGCGTCAATGCGATGAACGAAGCGCAAGACACGCCGCTTACCCTTGCGCTTGGCAATTACGATGTGCGCATGACGCGCATTTTCCTGCACGCAGGCGCGGATGTGGCAAAGTACGAAGAGGCCACGGGCAAATCGCTTTTGTCCGTCCTGCGCCATGCCGGCACGAACTTCAAACCCGAAGAAGAAACCATCGCCTGCCTGCTGCTGGACCACGGCGCGGCGGCGAATGTACGCGACAACCACGGTATGCCGCTGGTATCGCGCTATGCCTCGCTGGGCATGCTGCAGGCGGTCGAACGCATTTTGCACGCAGGCGCAGACCCGAACGCGCCCAATAGTTCCAGTAACTTCTCCGCGCTTTATTTCGCCATTTCCGGCGATGCGAAATGTTTGCCTGTCATCCACGCGCTTTTGGCGGGCGGTGCCGACCCGAACGGGGCGGAGGGCGAAACCACCGTGCCGCTGCTGACCGCCGTGCGCCAAAAAAACTTCGCCGCGACCGAAGCGCTTTTGCAAGCGGGCGCCGACCCCAACCGCATCAGCCCGTCGATTGCGACCACACCGCTTGTGCAATCGCTGAAAAGCGGCGAGGCGGCGCTGACCGACCTTTTGCTCGCGCACGGGGCAAAACCCGATGCGCCGGTTGATAACGGTTTTCGCGCCCTCGATATTCTGGTGCGTGACAACAACGACATTGCGGCGGTTGAAAAAATCATTACCGCAGGCGCGAAGGCCGATACCAACCGCATGGACGGACACGGCGCGCCCGTTGAAACGCCGCTGCATCTGGCCGTGCGC
>DQGU01000082.1 GCA_003524565.1 Rhodospirillaceae bacterium | reverse complement strand
CGGCGCCAGCTTCTTTTTCACCGTTGACCCCGAAGTTGATGTGTTCGGTATGCGCGGTTCGGACACGTCGGATGCTTTCGGGCATTTGCCGTTTTATAATTTTACCTCGGTCGAGGATATGACGCTGCCCGCCAATACCCAGATGGTGGCGGTGGAGCTGATTGACGGCGCGGTGGAGCTGCCGAGTTTCCGCCACCCCACGCGCGCGGTCTATGTGCTTGGGCGCGAAATGGGCAATGTGTCGGATAAAATGCTTGCGCGCTGCGACCATGCCATCAAAATTCCCATGAAATTCTGCGTCAATGTCGGCGTTGCGGGGGCGATTGTGATGTATGACCGCCTTCTCAGCATGGGGCGTTTCGCGCCGCGCCCCGTCGCCGCGGGCGGGCCGCGCGCATTCAAGCCGCAAGGGCTGAAAGACTCGCACATCGTCGTACCCTGATACCGTGCAGAGACACTGCACGGCGCATGTCTTGTGCGCCGCGGCATGCGCGCGGCGTATTCTTTAATTTCTAAAAATATCCATCGCCGTGAAACTTTCGGTTAAAAACTTTTCATGTGCGTCATGTTGCAGTGCAAGTTTGTTGCAAAGACATTGTCGATGTGCGAAAGCGGGATTAATTCACTGTTATCGTCAACGAACCGCGTCGAGCAAAAGGGAGTCCGCAGATGTCCGTTTTCAGCCACAAAGAATTCGACCAGCACGAACAGGTTTCTTTTTTCCAATGTCCGCAGACGGGTTTGCGCGCGATTATCGCCGTGCATAACACGCATCTGGGTCCCGCGCTCGGCGGTTGCCGCATGTGGGCGTATGAGAATGACGAGCAGGCGCTGAACGACGTCCTGCGCCTGTCGCGCGGCATGACGTATAAATCGGCCATTACCGGCCTGCCCCTCGGCGGCGGTAAATCCGTTATCATCGGCGACAGCCGTAAAATCAAAACGCCCGAGCTGATGAAAGCCATGGGCCGCGCCGTCGATACCTTCGCCGGCCGCTACATCATCGCCGAAGACGTCGGCACGACGGTCGAGGATATGAAGAACATCCATGCCTCCACCGAACATGTCGTCGGCATTCCGATGGAAGACGGCACACATGGCGGCGGCGACCCGTCGCCCACGACGGCGCTGGGCGTTTATACCGGCCTCAAGGCTGCGGCGCGTCTGCGCCTTGGCAAAGACAACCTGCAAGGCGTGAAAGTCGCCGTGCAAGGTCTTGGCAACGTCGGCTATAACCTGTGCAAACTTCTGGCGGCCGATGGCGCTGTTCTCAGCGTGACGGACGTTCAGGTCGAAAAGCTGGACATGGCCAAAAAAGAATTCGGCGCGGCGGTTGTCGGTCTCAATGAAATCTATGACGTCGATGCCGATATTTTCGCGCCCTGCGCCCTCGGCGCTATCATTAACGACGAAACCCTGCCGCGCCTGAAAGCGAAGGTTGTGGCGGGTGCGTCCAATAACCAGCTGGCCGAAGCGCGTCATGGCGATGTGCTGCGCGGCATGAACGTGCTTTATGCACCCGACTACGTTATCAACGCGGGCGGCATCATCACGGTTTACTACGAATTCCTCGCGCGCAAGACGGGCGCGGCTTATGACCGCCAGCAGGTGCTGGACCATGTGGCCAAAATCGCCGATACGGTCGAGCTGGTCACCAAGCGCGCGCAGCAGGAGAATATCTCCACCGCGAAAGCGGCTGACTGCATCGCAGAACAGCGCTTCAAAGGCCAGAAGGCCTGCAAAGCGGCATGAACCGATAAATAACACGTTGTAACATCAGGCGTGAAAACACCCGCCCCGTCAAACGGGCGGGTGTTTGTTTTTCGTGTTAAGCCTTTCGAAACAACCTATGGTTGATAATAATATAGCAACAACCTTGGATTGTTTTCGTGGCAGACGAAAAACCTACAGGCATGCCGGACATACAATTGCATGCGCAAAAACTCGAAGCGCTCGGCCAGCTGGCGGGCGGCATCGCGCATGACTTCAACAACATCCTGTCGATTATCGAGGGGCATACCGAGCTTGCGCTCAAGCAGCTAGAGGCTGGCACGCTGACGCCGGAGCAGCTGGAGCGTATCCGCGCCGCAACCGCGCGCGGTGCGGGGCTGACGCGCCAGTTGCTGGCTTTCGGCCGCCAGAAAATCGGCGTGCTGGAGCGCATGGATATGTGCAAGGCGCTGTCGAACATCCGGCTTTTGCTTCAGCCGCTTTTTGGTGCGTCGGTGCGCGTTGACCTCTCGCTCCCCGCGCGGCCTGTGTGGGTGGAGGCGGGCGAAGACCATCTGTCGCAAATCGTTTTGAACCTTGCGCTCAACGCGCGCGATGCGCTGCCTGCGGGCGGTGAAGTGCTGGTCTCCTGCATGGAATGTGGTGCGGGGGCGCTGCCCGAAGTTTTGCGCAGCCGTGCCGATGGCCGCAGTTATGTACGCCTCAGCGTCACGGATAACGGCTGCGGCATATCGCCCGCCGTACTGCCGCATGTGTTCGAGCCTTTCTATTCAACCAAAGAACGCGGGCGCGGCACGGGGATGGGGCTTGCCGTTGTGTACGGGATTGTGCAGCAGCTGGGCGGCGTTATCGATTTACGCTCCCGCGTGGGGGAGGGGACGGCGGCGCATGTTTACCTGCCCCTTGCCGCGGCGGAAGATGCCGTGCAACCGCTTGCCGAAAGCTGGGCGCGCGAGGCGGGCGCGCTGCGCGGCCGCACCGTCCTGCTGGCGGAGGACGAGCCGGAACTGCAAGACATCCTCGCCCTCATGCTGGAGGGGCTCGAGATGAAAGTCCTGCGCGCGGGCAACGGTAACGAAGCTTTCGCGCTGCAGCAGGAATTTATGGGCGAGATTGATTTCCTGCTGACCGATGTCGTGATGCCGGAAATGGACGGCATCGCGCTTGCCGAAATTTTCGCGCAGCGCCGGCCGCAAACGAATGTGGTTTATATGAGCGGCTATCCGTTTTTGAATGCGGAGCGGGGGCTGCGCGTGCCGGATACGGCGGCGTTTATCAGTAAACCCCTGCAGGAAGACAGCGTGCGGCAGGTGCTGGAGCGGGCGCTCGCGCGCCGTAGCTTGCGCGAGGCGCAAGAGGGTGACGATAAAAAGGATTCTGACCAATAAGGGGCGTGCCGGGGCATAAAACTGTTGCCTTATGCGTCTGCTTCCGCTTTTATATCAGGGGTTTAGTCTTTAAACACTCTGGCAATAAAGTAGTCGCG
>DQGU01000135.1:20716-20847 GCA_003524565.1 Rhodospirillaceae bacterium | reverse complement strand
CTGCATGGCGTCATTGATGAAAATATCGCGCTTCTGGCACCCTGCATCCGCAAATCGGTGCGCATCGGGTACCGCCGCGACACAGCAAATGGCGAAGACATCATCATCGCGGACGCCGTGCAAATCGGGCA
>DQGU01000135.1:20122-20466 GCA_003524565.1 Rhodospirillaceae bacterium | reverse complement strand
CTGGTCAACCTTTGCCTGAACGCCGACCACGCCATCGGCGTGCGCACGGGGCATATTCACGTCACGCTCGACCGCACACATATCGCCGTACCCTGCGGCGATGAAAACGGCATCGCGGTATCGGGCGGCAACAATACGGGCGATACCGTGACGCTTATCAACGGGTACATTCCCGCGGGCGATTATGCGCGTATCCGCGTCGAAGACGACGGCGAAGGCATGACGCGTGACACAGCCGTGCGGATTTTCGAGCCGTTTTTTACAACCCGCGATGTCGGCAGCGGCACGGGGCTAGGCCTTGCCGCCCTTCAGGGGATTATGCAGGATGGAGGCGGCGGCATCAT
>DQGU01000135.1:448-19913 GCA_003524565.1 Rhodospirillaceae bacterium | reverse complement strand
GCAGGATGGAGGCGGCGGCATCATCGTGACCACGACGCGGTTCAAAGGCACGGTTTTCGAACTTCTCTTCCCGCCCGCCGCGCAGGATGGCGCGTCATGAAAAACGCCGCGCACAAAAATTTAATCCGCACCGCCAAGGCAAATCGCGAGCAGCTTGCGAAGCGCGGCGGGCTCGAACGGTTTGGCAATCACGAAATTCGCCCCGCAATCCTGCGCCAGTTTCAATGGGTCGAAATCATAAAGCCGCGCCCCGCCAGACATGGCAATGATGCGCAAATCCGGATGCGTGCGGCGCAGCTGCAGAATGGTTTCAATCCCTTCCTGGTCGGGCATAATAATATCCAGCAAAACGGCATCATACCCGCCTTCGCGCGCATTAATACGGTTGACGGCATCACGGCCATTGACCGCCTCCTCGACCGTATATCCGGCGCGGCCCAGCACATAGCGCAACGACAGGCGCATTTGCGCATCGTCATCGGCGACCAGAACGGTTTTTTGTTCATACGTCATTTCTCAATTCTAGCGCGCAAAACTTACTGCCGCGTAAATAAATGAAGGGGGACTGTCTTTTGCGCATTCTCATCACCGACGACAGCGCCACCAACCGCAAACTGTTTACGCTGGTCGCTGCACGCATGGGCATTCATGCCGATGCCGCCGCCAGCGGGCGCGAAACCCTCGCGCTTTTTCACGCGCAGTGCTACGACATCGCCTTTTTCGACCTGACCATGCCGCAGATGGACGGCTTCACACTTGCCCGCAGCATCCAGCAGCATAACCCGCGCCGCATACCGCTTTATGCCGTCAGCAGCTTTATGGATGCGGAAACGGAGATACGCGCACTCGGCGCGGGATATAGCGGCTGTTTTTCCAAACCTCTCGACCGCGAAAAGATTCTGCGCGCCGCTACAGAATCGGGCCTGGGCTTTGAGCCCGCGCCGCAGGGCACGCCCGCCGCCACCGACATTCCGCTGCGCCTGCTGCCCGTTTATGCAGAAGAGCTGCGCGCCCGCGCCGCCGCCTGCCTGCGTTATTGGCAGGCGCAGGATACGGCCGCGCTGCGGCGCGAAGCGCATACGCTGCGTGCGCTCGCCGATATGCTGAAAACCGAAAACGTCGCGCAGGCCGCTACGCGCATAGAGCATATACAGGGCGGCGCAGACAGTCCCGAACATCCACACGATAGAAATCTGCGCGCGCTTTACGCCGCCTGCCTGCACGCCGCCATCGCTATCGAGAAGGCGGCAATTTCAGCCGCGCAAGACACCTGATGTTTGGCTGTTTTGCACCGCCGCCGCGTCGTCTTTTCGCCATTTGCCGATTTTTCTGTGCAGCGTCGATGGGTTGACGCCCAGCCTGCGCGCCGCCGCGCAAATATTCCCGCCACATTCATCGATTGTTTTTTCGATATGCCTGCGCTCGTTCTCCCGCAGCGACGGCGCGGTGGACATTGGCCTTGGCGCGGCAACAGCAGCCGGCATTTCCGGTATCGCTGCGCGCGTGTGCGCCTGCGGCGCGGGGCGCGGCAACATATCGGCCGTCAACACATCGCCATCGTTCATCACAACCGCGCGGCGCAGCACGTTTTGCAGTTCGCGCACATTGCCCGGCCAGGGCGCACTGCGCAGCATATCCGCCGCATCGCCGCCGATACAGGTAAAGCGTTTTTTTTCTTCCGCCGCCATACGCGTCAGCATATTTTCGGCAATCAGCAGAATATCATCCCCCCGCTCGCGCAGGGGCGGCAAATGCAGGGATATGACGTTCAGACGGTAATAAAGGTCTTCGCGCAGATGCCCCTCGGCCACCGCCGCCAGCGGTTCGCGGTTGGTGGCGCAAACAAAACGCACATCGACCGATGTTTCGCGCGGGGCGCCCAGCGCGCGGAAGCTGCCGCTTTGGGTAAAGCGCAGCAGCTTGGACTGCATTTCCGGCTGCATTTCCGGCAACTCGTCCAGAAATAGCGTGCCTTCATGCGCGCGCTCCGCCGCGCCGATATAGCGCGATATAGCCCCTGTAAAAGCGCCGCGCATGTGGCCGAAAATCTCGCTTTCAATCAAACTGCCGGGGACGGCCGCGCAGTTGAGCGCCTCGAGAGGTTTATGCCGCCGCGCGCCCATGACATGGATAGCACGCGCGGCCAGTTCTTTTCCCGTACCGCTTTCGCCCGTGATAAAAACGGGGGCGCGGCTTTGCGCCGCATTCTCGATAAGCTTGTACACGATTTGCATGGCGCTTGATGCACCTATAAAATCGCAAAACCTGTCGCGCTCCATCGCGCGGTAGTCGCTGACGATACGGCGCAGCGCCTGCTGCTCCAGTATATGCCCGAGGGTCAGGTTCAGCCGCTCCGCACTGACAGGCTTGCAAAGGTAATCCTGCGCGCCCGCGCGAATGGCGGCCACCGCCGCATCGACCGATGGCGCTGCCGTCAAGACGACAACAGGCGTCGCAAGTCCCTGCCGCCGCATCGCCGCCATCAGTGTGGTGCCTTCGCCATCGGGCAGGTGAATATCCAAAAGCACGCAATCGAAATGCCGTTCGTGCAGCGCCGCTTCGGCAGCGGCAAGCGTCGGCGCCAGCTCCGCCGCATGGCCTGCGCGCGCCAGATAATCGGCGTAGGTTGCCGCCAGCGCCGCACTGTCTTCCACAACTAAAATCCTGCCTACCGCCATTCCTCTACCTTGCGCGTTTTTCTGCATACAATTCTAGATTGTATTGCAAAAGGACTAACAAAGTCTTGCAAAGCGCGCATGTTTTTTCGCGGCCCGTTGCAAAACGCGCCAGCGCATTTGTATGCGGCGCTGAAAACGCGGCGTTTTTTGTTTGGCACGCCGCATGCAAAACATTCTGTATCCACACCGCAATCATCAGGGGGACATCATGCCGGAACAAGAACAGGATTTTTACTGCGTTTGCATACACACGCCGCAGGGGGATGAAACATATACAGTGCGCGCCGCATCGGACTACGCCGCCGCGCGCATGGTGCGCGCACAGACCGGCCGCATGGCCGTGAGCGAGCGCGATGTTTTGCGTCTTTTCCCCGCAACCGCCGAACAGCGCAAACAGCCCCGAACAGACTCACGCATGCAGCCGCCAAACCCGCCCCTCCCTCCGGTCTGGCTGCATGCCCTTGCGATGCGCCACGCGCACGCATGACGTGGCGAGAGGGGCTCGGCCGCCTGCTTCCCCCCGGCGCAGGCCTGCCTTGTCCCTCTCCCGCTTTTTTTCACAAAGACGCCCGCCGACATACCAAATTATGTTTTTGAAAAATAAGGATAAATTAAGCCGCTATTAAACTTTAAGTTGTAATATGAAAAAATAGACAACCCTAAGAAAGGGCGCCGCCATGACCACAGAGCCGAACATTCCCCTTCCGCCCGTCGCCGCCGCAAATGCCACGCCCAGCGCCGATGCCGCTTTGCTCGCCGACGCGCCCGTGCAAACCCACAAACTGGATGCCGACCTTTTCATCGCAGGCGATATCGACGGTGTGACCGAAAGTCTTTTCGGTTCGGGCAACCTGAATTATCTGCTGCTGCAAGCGCGCCAGACAGATGCCGCAGGCACCGGCAACGGCTTTGACGGCATGGATGCGGCGCAAGCAGACCCCTACGCGCCGTCGTGGCTGCTGGCCGCAGCAAAAAACATCACGGGCACCGCGCAGGGCATGGATGCGGATGATGCGCTTTTCGCGGCAAATCCGGCAGATGCATCCGGCGCTGCGGATAGCAGCAATTTCGGCGGCAACGAGGCGTTTCGTGCCCTTGCCGGCAATGGCGATGGCACAGGCGGTTTCGGCAACGTCGCACGGGTGATGGATTCACCGCCCGCCGATGCGCCGCCTTCGGACGATGGCGATGATACAACCGACGGCGGAGATGATGATGATGGCGGTGGTGATGACGGCGGCGGCGACGATGACGGCGGCGGCAATAATGGCGGGGATATAGACATTCTTGGCGACAACAATATCGGCCTGCCGGTCGTTGATATAAACCTCGACCCGCTTGAAGACATCGTGGGCGATATCGACCTTGGCGTCGGCATCGGTTTCGACCCGGATGACGGCCTGACCATCGACCTGGATACCGTTCTTGTCGATATTCCCATTCTGGATGGCGCCATCAATATCGATATTCCGCTTTTAAACCCTGTTATTGCCGAAGTGCTGAATATCGCAGACCCCGTTCTTGATATTGTGACGGATATTACCCAGCCGCTGCTGGATGGTGTGGCAACAACGGCCGAAAGCCTGCTGGGCAGTCTTCTGGGCGCACCGCCGCCCATGGACGGCGATTATGATTTGCAGGTGCATACGGACGTTGGCATCCCCAACCTCGACGTCAATCTTGATGTGATTGAAAATATCGTCGGCGATATCGATATCGGCGTGACACTGGATGCGCTGGGCGGTGACAGCATCGGCCTTGACATCGAAACCATTGTTGCCGACCTGCCGCTTGCGAATATCGGGGCAGACCTCGGCGTGCCTGCCCTTATGCCGGTTGTAAACGGTGCGCTGACGCCTGTTGCCGACATCCTCGGCGACATGACCGCGCCCGAAACGCTGGCGGGTATTTTTGACAATCCGGCCGAAGCCGTACCGGATATCCTCGAAACCGCCGTAGAAGGCGTGGCCGATACCGTCAGCGGCGCCGTATCGGGGCTTGAAGACACGCTGGAAAACACCCTCGCCTCGCTTGGGCAAACGGATAACAGCGCCGGAGACACCGACCTTGCCGTACATAACAACATCGGCCTGCCGCAAATCGACGTTAATCTTGATACCGTCGAAGGCCTTACAGGCGATATAGACCTCGGCCTTTCAGCTACAAACGGCGAGGACGGGCTCACTCTGGGGCTCGATACCACGGTTGCCGGTATCAACCTGCTCGACGATGTTAATGTCACTGTCGATATTCCGCTGGTCACGCCTGTCATTTCCGACGTTCTGGATGTGGCGCAGGACTTGCTGGGCGAGGCCGCCAGTGACGAAGGCACGGCGCACGGGGCCATGGCGCTTCTGGATGATACGGCGCAGGGTCTTGAAGACGTCCTGAGCGGCATCCTTGGCAGCGGCGCAGATGGCGGCGGTGATGCCGCATGGCCGCAGCTCGATGCAGGCGCGCTTCTGGGCAGCGAAGGCATCGGCGGCATTATCGGCGGCGGCGATGACGGCGCGCTGCATCTGCCGGAGCCTGTGGGCAATATCGTCGAAGGCCTCGGCCTGCTACCAGCGGGCAGCGAGCATGGCGGCGGCCTTCTCTCCGGCCTGTTTAACGGCCACGGCGGAGGGCTGTTCGGATGACATCTTCAAAATCCGCCGCAAGGCAACGCACGCGCTCCCTGCCGCCACTCGCGCAACCGCAGGAATCTCGCGGGGACAGGTTTTATCTTCTGCTTGGCACCGTTTCGCTCAACCTGCTGTCATTGGCATTGCCTATCATGACGCTGCAAGTCTATGATCGCATCTTGCCGAACCCGGAATCAGGCACCTTGCCGCTGCTGATGGCGGGTGTATTGCTGGCGATTGTTTGCGAAACCGGCCTGCGCCTTTCGCGCGCATGGATGATGGGCTGGCGCGGCGCAGTTTACGAGCACGCCCTGTCCGCCGCCGCGATGCGCAGACTTCTTTCCGCCGATGCCGCCCGCAGCCGCACCACCGGCATTGGCGAATTTCTGCACCGCATGGCTGCGATTGGCCGCTTGAAAGATTTTGAAAACGGTTATATTGCCGTGACATGGATGGAGCTGGCGTTTATTCCGGTTTTCCTTGGCGTTATTCTTTACATTGCCGCGCCGCTGGCCGTGGTGCCGCTGCTCTTGCTGGGTGTTTTTATTGGTATATCGCTGTGGCAAGGACGCAAACTGCAATCCGCCCTCGCCCGCCGCGACGCCGAAGACGACGAGCGGTATGAATACCTTGTCGAATGTCTGAAAGGGATTCACACCGTCAAGGCCTTCGCGCTTGAAAACCTGCTGTCGCGCAGATATGAATATTTGCAGGAAAAATCCGGCCTTGGCAGTTTTTTCGCCGCCGAAGCCTCCACCCGCACTTTCAATTTCGGTACCATGATGTCGCACTTGATGATGGTCGCCGTCATGACGGCGGGCGCGGTTGCCGTTATCGGCGGCAGCATCACCACAGGCGCGCTTATTGCCACCTTGCAGCTTTCGGGACGCCTGATGCAGCCGGCGCAGCGCGGCCTTGCCCTCTGGGCGCGATATCAGGAATATATGCTCGCGCGCGCCAAGGTCGCGCAAATATTCGCCCTGCCGCAACTGCGCCGCAGCCCCGCCCCGCAGCTGCCGCTTCCCGAGGGTTATCTGGCGGCGCGCGGTGTGAATTTCCGCCAGACGCTGGAAGATATCAATCTCTCGCTCAACCCCGGCGACAGCATTTCCATCAGCGGCCTGCCGGGCTGCGGCAAAACGACGCTGCTTGAGCTTCTCTCCGGCCTTTATCCGCCGGATAAAGGAGAAATTCTTATCGACAATGTCGATGCCCGCCGATACCCGCCGGAGCAATTACCCGACCATATCGGCTATCTGGCGACGGAGGGGGTTATTTTCCACGGCACCATTCGCGAAAACCTGACACGCTTCGGCATTGTGCCGGAAAAAGCGGCGTTCTCTCTGGCGCGGGAGCTTCTGATTGACCGCGACGTGGCACAGCTGCCCTCCGGCTATGATACCGTATTGCAGCCGCAAGGCGGAGATGACGTGCCGCCAGGCCTGCGTCAGCGCATCGCGATTGCCCGCGTGCTGGCATCGCACCCGAAAATCATTTTGTTCGACGAAGCCGACCGCGCTCTTGACCGCGACGGATACAACATGGTTTTCCGCCTGCTTGGCCGCATCGCGCCGCAGGCCGCGCTGGTGCTGATTTCCGAAGACGCCAATCTGACAGGCCTTGCGCAGCGGCATTTCAGACTGGATAGCGGCCGTCTTTACGATGTTACCGGACATTCCCCTGCGCAAAACAAAAAGAAAGCCCATTCATGACCAGCACCTTATCTACCGCCTCGCCGGACGCCGCGCGCATTTCCATCGATATTCTGATGGACTTGATGTCAAAACCCGCATGGCGCACAGGCGATGGCCGCGGCCCCTGGCTGGCCTGCCTTGCCGCGATGGTTCTGGCGCTTGACCCCGCGTGCAAAGCGCGCAGGTTGCTTGATTCCATGACAGCCGTTGCGGGCGGGGATTTGACTGGCCTGCGCGGCACAATGGCGCAGCTGGGATATTTTTCGGAAACGTTGGACACAAGCATGCGTGATATCGACGGGCGGCTTTTGCCCTGCTTGTTCATCGCAGATGCCCGGCCAGATGCGCCCTATGTCATTTTTTTACAAAAAGACGGCGACATGACGATATACGACAGCCAGCGCCACGACATCCGCCCGCTTCCGCGCCGCGATGCCGAAGCCGCTTTACAGGGCACGGCCTGTTTTTTTCAAAGCCTATGACCCGCATCTGCAAACAACGTCGCGCTTTATGCGCAGCGCGGTCAAACGCGGATGGTTCAGCGCGCTGGTGGGCAGATTCTCTGTTTCGTTCTGGCAGGTTCTTGTCACCTGCCTTGCACTGAACATCTTTGCGCTGGCACCGCCGATTTTTATCATGATGGTTTATGACCGCGTGATATCGCCTTATGACCTGTCGTCGCTGGCCATGCTGACGGCGGGCGTATCCATGGCGCTGGTCGCGGAATGGGCGCTGCGCGATATCCGCTCCGAAGGGCTTGCGTGGATGACGGCGCGGCTGGACAACCTTGTCGGCGGGCGTATTTTCTCGCACCTCATCGGCCTTTCGCCCGCGCTTATCGAACGCGCATCGGTTGCCGCGCAGGTCGCGCGTATCCGCACATTCGAATCCGTACGCGATTTTTTCAGCAGCGCCGTTTTTTTGTCTTTTCTTGAAATTCCCTTCGTGGTGATTGCCGTTGGCGTGATGTGGGCGGTCGCGGGCCCGCTCGTTCTGGTGCCAGTTTGCATGATTGCAGGCTATGCCGCGCTATTTTTTACCATGCAGGCGCGTATTCGCCGCGTGATGCGGCTGGCGGCCAAAGCCACATCGGCGCGCCAGCAATTCATCATCGAAAGCCACGAGCGCCTGCGCAGCATCCGCGTCAACGGCCTTGGCAAGGCATGGGAAGATAAATTCGATACGCTCACCGGACGTGACGCCGTTCTGGGTTTCCGCCTGTCGTTTCTGGGCACGGTTGCAGAAACGCTGGCGCATGCGCTGACGGTGCTTTCCGCCGTGCTGACCATCGGATTTGGCGTCGGGCTTATCTGGGCGGGCAGTATCACCACGGGGGCGCTGGTCGCCTCGATGATACTGGTCTGGCGGATTTTGCTGCCATTTTATAGCCTTTGCACCATGATACCGCGGCTGGAACAGCTGCGCAGCAGTATCGAACAGGTCAATAGCCTGATGGATATCGAATCCGAAGCGGAACTGGCGCAAACAGCCGCCAGCCTGAACGCCCTGCGCGGCCATATCGTTATAGACAGCGCTACGCTGCGCTACGAAAACGCCGTATCGCCGGCGATTGATAGCCTGATGCTCGACCTGCCACCTGGCCGTATGGCCGCCGTGACGGGGCGCAACGGCAGCGGAAAATCGAGCTTGCTAAAACTCGTCAAAGGGCTTTACCGTCCCGAAAGCGGCGCCGTGCGCATCGATGGCTACGACATACGCCAGATGGATGCGGCGGAACTGCGCCGGCAAATCGCCTATGTGCCGCAAAAGCCGGATTTCTTTCCGGGCACGCTGCGTGAAAACATCGCCATTGGCAACCCGTTTGCGAGCGAGACGGATATCGAAAACGCCCTGCTGCTCGCCGATGCGTGGGAAGATTGCCGTAGCCAGCTGGATAAAACCATAGCCGAAGTGCACATGACGCCGTCGCTGGCGGCGCGGCTGTCGCTGGCGCGCGCCTATTTGCAAAATGCCGCCGTGGTTCTTATCGATGAAATGCCCAATACGCTGATGAACGGCACGGCGGGCGAAAACCTGCGCACCTATATCCGCCAGTCGCACGGAAAACGCACCATTATCGCCGTTGCGCACCGCGGCGACCTTCTGGCACTGGCCGACGTTATTATCCACCTGCGCCGTGGCGCGAAAGCTGCTGCAGGCAACCGCGAAGACATGCTCCGCCATTTAAGGGAGGCCGCATAATGACCGACGAAAAACGCCAAAAGCAGCTGCGCTTGCTGTCACAATCCATCCGCCTGAAAGAAACGGCCAGTCCGCGCATTGTGCGTGCCACAATGGCAGTGGTGAGCCTCGCCTTTCTGGGTTTTTTATCATGGGCGGCCTTTGCGAACATCCACGAAATCGCCCGCACACCCGGCGAGATTGTGCCCAGCGGATTCCAGCAGGCCGTGCAGCACCTCGAAGGCGGCATGGTGCGCGAGATTTTGGCGCAAGAAGGCGACAGCGTCGAAAAGGGCCAAGTGCTGCTGCGGCTGGATGGTGCAGGCATTGAAAAAGACCTGCGCCGCGCCGAAGAGCAAACCCTCACCCTCGCCCTGCAGGAAGAGCGCCTGCGCGCATTTTTGGAAAACCGTGCGCCCGCCTTCCCGCCTGAAGCGCGCAACAACCAAGACGTAATGCGCGATCAGGAAGCTTTTTTTGCCAGCATGCAGGCCGCAAGGGAAAAAGAGCGCGGCGTCATTCGTCAGCAAATCGACCAGAAAAAACAGGCCATCGGCGCGCTGCGGGCGGAGCTGACAACCGCGCAGCAGAATTTCCGCATCGTGGCTGACCTTTACGCGAAACGGCAGGAAATGAACCGCCAAGGCGTGATGCCCGAAGCGCGCGTGATGGAGACCGAGCAGCAACATAACCACCTGCGCGGACAAATCGGCAGCCTGCAAAGCCAGATTGCCGCCGCAAACGGCGCTATACGCGAGTATCAGGACAGGCTGGCCGCGCTTGACGCAGGCACGACCGATGATGTGAACCAGCGCCTTGACGGTATCCTGTCCGCACAGGCGCAGAACCGCGAGCTTATCGCCAAACTGAAAGAGCGCGTGGCGCGGCTCGACGTACGCGCCCCCGTGCGCGGCACCATCAAGGGGCTTGCGGTCAATACCATCGGCAACGTGGTGCAGCCGGGGCAAACGCTGATGGAAATCCTGCCGGCCGATGCGCCGCTTGTCGTGTCGCTGAAAATTCCGCCGCGTTATATCGGCCATATCCGCGCGGGGCAGGATGTGCAGGTCAAATGCAGCAGCTTCGACTTTTCGCGTTACGGCGCCATTCCCGGCACGCTTGAATTCATCTCTGCCGCCAGCTTCGCCGGCGAAGGCGGCGAGCGGTATTTCCAAGGCCGCGTCCGCCTTGCCCGCGCGCATGTTGGCGAAGATACGCGCAACACCGTTGTGCCCGGCATGACCGTGATGGCAGACATCATCACGGGGGAGAAAACTGTGCTGGAGTACCTGCTGAAGCCGGTGCGCAACGCGATGTCGAGCGCCTTCACCGAACGATAGAATAGCCGCAACCAAAGGGGGATACCATGCCCACGCCCGCCCAGACAGCACCGCAACCAAACCCGCCGCCGCACGCCGCCGCGCATATAGACATGCAAAGCGGGTTTGCATTGATGGACACTTGTAAATTCAGGATACGCACCATCACCGAAGCCGCGGCGCTTGCCCGTTTTGCCGCCGCGATGTTCCGCGACCCGCAGCGTATCGCGCCGGGGCTGGAGGCGCTGATGCTGAATGCCATCGAACACGGCTGCCTTGGCATCGGGCATGATTTGAAAACACGGCTTTTGGAAGACGGCAACTGGCTTGCTGAAATCGAAAGACGGCAAAGCCTGCCTGAAAACCGCCAGAAAAATGCCGAAGTCGTCATCGCCCGCAGGCCGGAGGGTGTTTTCATCGTCATCACCGACCCCGGCGCAGGGTTTGACTGGAAATCATGGACAAGCATAGAGCCGGCAAGGGCCAGAGACAGCCACGGGCGCGGTATTGCCCGCGCCCGTGCCGTTAGCTTTGATAATCTGGCCTATAACGCCGCGGGCAATCAGGTGGCCCTGCATGTCCGCGACGCGCCGCCCGCAAAATGGTAGGCGGCACGGCCGCGCTTAATTGACCACATGCACCAGCTGGCCGATGCGCTGACTGACCAGCACCAGCATTTCCAGCTCGACTTTCGGCTGGGCACGCAGGTCATCGACAATCTGGCCGATTTTGGCCACCATTTCGCCATGTTTGCCGAACCACTGGTCGATAAGCTTCGCATCGACGCGGGTTTTGCGGCTGACGCTTGAGAAAATTGCCGCAGTAATCGCCGCTTGGTGAATGAAGAAATCATCCATCAAACCGCCCATCACGCGCGCCTGCCAGGCATTGGCGGGCACGATGTTCGATGCTTGCTGGCGCAGCCAGTCAAGACCGAGGCGTTCACCCACCATGAAATAGGCGGGCGCGATTTCCGCGACGTCGTCGTCGGACTTGCGGCTGATGTTCACGATGTCGCTGGCCGAAGACAAAAGCTTCATGACAGCAATATCGCCCGCAATCGCGGCAGGCACGCCCCATTCCGCCAGTTTGCGGCTGTTTTGCTCCAGCGTTGCGCGCACGGCTTCGGGCACCATCTGGCGCACGGATTTGCGCAGAACCTCGATGCCGGGGGCGAAGGCTTCAACCTCCCCTTCGACATCCAGATTGTCGCCGCCATAGCGCAGGAACCATGTTACAGCGCGTTTGACCACGCTGAAGACTTCCTTGAGCGCCGAGGTTTGCACCTGCGACGGCACGCGGTTGTCGAGCGCCTCGATTTTCTGCCAGATATCGTCAAGGCCGTAAGCTTCCTGCACGATGAGGAAGGCTTTGATGACTTCTTCTTCCCGCTCGCCCGTCTTGCCGACGCGGGAGGCAACAAAAGTCGCGCCCATGCGGTTGACCAGCGTATTCACAATTTGCGTTGCGATGATTTCGCGGCGCAGCTTGTGGGCGCGGATTTCGTCTTCGTATTTTTGCAGCGCCTTGGGGAAGTAGCCGAACAGGTGTTTTTCCATCGCTGGCGCATCCGGAATATCGCTGTCCAGAATACGCTTATAAAGAACGATTTTGACGTAGGACGTCAGCACCGACAGTTCAGGGCGAGTCAAGCCCTGCCCGTCACGCACCATACGCGCGAAGGTTTCATCGTCCGGCAGCCCTTCAAGCGCGCGCTTGATAAGCCCCGATTTTTCGAGGTCGCGGATAAGCTCGGCATGCAGGTTGATATGCTCGACCGCCAGCGTTTCCTGCAAGGTCAGCGACTGGGTTTGCTGATAGTTGTCGCGCAAGACCAGCGCCGATACATCGTCCGTCATGCCTTCGAGCAGCTTGTTGCGTGCCTCCAGCGACATTTTACGGCGCACCGTCACATCGCTGAGCAGGATTTTGATGTTGACTTCGTGGTCGGAGCAATCAACACCCGCCGAGTTGTCGATGAAGTCGGTGTTGATACGCCCGCCGCAGCGCGCATATTCAACGCGCGCGAGCTGCGTAACGCCGAGGTTCGCGCCCTCGCCCATCACCTTGGCGCGCATGTCGCGTGCATCGACGCGCACGGCATCGTTGGTTTTGTCGTCGGCGTCGGCATGGCTCTGGCGTGATGACTTGACGTAGGTGCCGATACCACCGAACCACATCAGTTCGACATCTGCCTTGAGGATAGAAGTGATAAGCTCATCCGGTGACAGCGTATCACGCTCAAGACCCAGCAGCTTTTTGACCTGCGCCGATACCTTGACCGACTTGGCGGAGCGTTCATAAATCGCGCCGCCCGCAGACAGCAGGGATTTATCGTAAGTATCCCAGCCACCGCGCGCCTTGAACAGACGCAGACGCTCGGCAAAGGTTTTTTCTGCATTCGGTTCGGGGTCGCAGAAAATATGCACATGGTTGAACGCGAATTGCAGCTTGATTTGCTTGGACAGCAGCATCGCATTGCCGAAAACGTCGCCGCCCATATCGCCCACACCCGCAACTGTGAAGGGCTCTTTTTGAATATCCTTGCCCATTTCGCGGAAGTGACGTTTGACGGATTCCCAGCCGCCCTTGGCGGTGATGCCCATCTTCTTGTGGTCATAGCCCGCAGAGCCGCCTGAGGCGAAAGCATCGTTCAGCCAGAAACCATGCGCCATCGAAAGACCGTTGGCGATATCCGAGAATGTTGCCGTGCCTTTATCTGCGGCGACGACCAGATAGGGGTCGATACCGTCATGGCAAATGACATCTTTCGGACGCACAATCTTGCCCTTCACGTTGTTATCGGTGATGTCGAGCAGGGATTGCACGAACAGCTTGTAGCACTCGATGCCTTCCTGCTGGTACGCTTCGCGTCCGCCGGTTTGCGGCGGCTGCTTCACGACAAAACCGCCCTTCGCGCCCACCGGCACGATAACGGTGTTTTTAACCGTCTGCGATTTCAAAAGGCCGAGGATTTCGGTGCGGAAATCGTCGTGGCGGTCTGACCAGCGGATACCGCCGCGGGCGATTTCACCGCCACGCAGGTGTACCGCTTCGACGCGCGCAGAATAAACGAAAATTTCAACATGCGGGCGCGGCAACGGCAGACCATCGACGTTTTTGCTATCGAGTTTGAAGGCAATGCAGGGTTTATGTTCGCCGTCTTCGCCGGTTTGGTAGAAATTGGTGCGCAGCGTGTTTTCGATGAGCATCTTGAACCCGCGCAGAATGCGGTCATGGTCAAGTTTTTGCACATCTTGCAGCATGTCGAGGATTTTTTCGCCCGCAGCGGCCGCGTTCAGCGATTTCGCGCCTTTCGGGTCGTGCATAGCGCGGAAGAAATCGACCAGCGCGCGCGCGATAGCGGGATAGCTGCTGAGAACCTGTTCCACATACACGCGGCTGTAGGGGAAACGCGCCTGACGCATATAACCGCTGTAGCCGCGCAAAATCATGGTTTCGCGCCAGCCGAGGTTGGCGCGCAGCGCCAGATGGTTGAGCCCGTCGTTTTCCGCCTGCCCGTGCCAGACGTGCAGGAAAGTGCTTTCGACATTCTCTTTCACAGCGTCGAGGTCGATGTCTTCCGCCCCCGTCAGTTTGAAATCGTGAATCCAGACGGCGGTATCCTGGCCATAGGGGCGCACTTCGTAGGGCAGTTCAGATACGGCCTGAAGCCCCATGTTGCCCAGAACCGGCATAATGTCGGAAAGCGGTACCGGCGTTGCGCGGTGATAGACCTTCAGGTGCATTTCGCCTGCGGCCATGCCTTGCAGGCGGTAGAAATCGACGCGGATATCCTCGCCGGTTTTCAGCATCTGCTCCAGATGGCGGATGTCATGCACGGCATTGCCGATATGAATGGATTCATGATAGGCGGAAGCAAAAGCGCGGCCGAAGGTAAAGGCCAGCTCCGCCCCTTTGGCGCGGCCGTGGGCTGCAACCAGAACCTGTTTCAGGCGTTCATCCCATTCGCGGCCCAGCTCAATCAGCTGCGCTTCGATATAGCCCTGGTCATAGCTGGCATCGGCGCCGTCTTCGAGCAGAACCGTGAACAGCAAACGCGCCAGCGGGCTGTCGTCGAGCGTGGTGAAATAGTTCACCACCTTGCCGCGATAGCCATGTTCAAGGATACGCGCGGCCTGCAGGCGGAAACGCGTGTTATAACGGTCGCGCGGCACATACAGCAGGCAGGACATGTACTGCTTCATCGGGTCCATGTGCGTGAAAAGCGCGATGCGCTGCTTGGCCTGCAAACGCAGAATGCCGAGTGCTAGGCGGTCAACGTCTTCGGACGACGCCTGAAACAGCTCGTCGCGCGGCATTTTTTCAAGGATATGCTCCAGCGCCTTGGCATCGTGGGAGCCTTTGATAAAACCGGCGCGGTTGATGGTCTCCGCCACTTTCTGGCGCACGATGGGCACTTCGCTTGTGCGGCAGGAATAGGTGCTGGAAGTAAACAGGCCCACAAACAGATGCATACCCTGCAAGCCGCCGTCTTTGCCGAGGATTTTGATACCCACGGCGTCCAGCGGCACGCGGCGGTGCACGGCGGCGTATTGTTCAATCAGCTTGCTGACGGTGACAGGCCAGCGCGCTTCGGCCAGCAACGCCATTTTCGCGCCGCTGATGTCTTCGCCAAAACCCAGCTTTTGTCCGCCTTTGAGAACGCCGAGGTCGGAGCCCTGCACGACGGCGAGGCTCGCCCCTTCTTTGCGCGAGGTAAATCTGTATTCGCGGTAGCCGAGGAAGGTGAAGTTGTTGGCTTTGACGTAGTTCAGGAATTCTTCGGCCTCTTTCACATCGGCAGCGCTATGACCCTTGCCGTACAGTTCGGGCGCGGCAAGGATTTCATCCACGCGCGCCAGCATTTTGCGCCAGTCAGCCGTCGCACTGCGCACATCGGCCAGCGTGTGGTCAAGCGCCATGGCCAGTTTTTCGCAAGCCTCCGCCGACAGCGTTTGTTCCAGATGGATATGCACATGCGATTCCGTGACGTAACCGCTGGCGACCGCTTTGCCGGACTGGATATCCGTCAGCTGCCCCGCCTTGTCGCGGCTGGCGTTCAAAATCGGGTGCAGCAGCAAATCGACGTTCATCCCCTGATACGTCAGTTCCGACGTCACAGAGTCGATGATGAAAGGCATGTCGTCGTTGACGACCTGAATGACGGTGCAGGGCACATGCCAGCCGTCGCGCTTCTGGTCGGGGTTGAACACGCGCAATTTATGCGCGCCCACTTTGCGCGTCTGCGCCCATCCTTGCATCGATGAGGCAATCTGCGTCAGCTCCGGCGCGGAAAAACCGGCGATGTCTTCTGCCGGCACATGGCGGAAAAACATATCCGCGAAATGCGCGCTGCCGCGGGCCGGTTTGCGTGCCGGCGTTTTGCCGGATGCCGCGCGCGAGGGTTTGGAGCTGTTTTTTTTCTGAGCCTTTGCCATGATCGACTTTCTTTTTTCAAACAGGTGGGATTGCATGATGATACGGCAGCCGCACGCATGCGGTAGCGTTGCGCGCATCATACCCTAAAACTGCCACAGCGGGTAAAAAAGCGGTGCAACAAAAGCGCGATAGAAAAAGGCTTTTTCGCACTTCGCGCCGCAAGAAAATACCCCCGCGCGCAAGACGGCAACAAGGCGGCAAAAAGACATAAAACGCACAAAGAAAAACGCCCGCGAGGCAGACCCACGGGCGTTTTCAAGTTCTGTAAATAGGATATTATCAGGCCGCTTTTTTGCTCAGCGTGTCTTCGCCTTTGGTCCAGTTGCACTGGCACAGTTCATCCGTTTGCAGCGCGTCGAGCGTGCGCATGACTTCGTCAACGTTACGGCCGACTTTGAGGTCGTTCACGGATACGAAACGGATGATGCCGGTCGGGTCAACGATGAAGGTCGCGCGGTTGCAAACGCCTGCTTCTTCGTTAAGGATGCCCAGCGCCATGGACAGTTCGCGCTTGATGTCAGACAGCATCGGGAAGGGCAGGTCCGTCAGGTCTTTGTGGTTCTGGCGCCAAGCGAGGTGAACGTAGTCGCTGTCGGTGCTGAGACCGAGAACCTGCGTGTCGCGGTCTGCGAAATCACGGTTCATTTTGCCGAACGCGGCGATTTCGGTCGGGCAGACGAAAGTGAAATCTTTGGGCCACGCGAACAGAACCAGCCATTTGCCTTTGTAGGTTTCGTTGTTAACCGTCTCGAACGCGGTTTTGGGGTCGGAGGAAACAACGCCGGTCAGGTTGAATGCGGGAAATTTCTGGCCAATCGTAAGCATGGTGGGGTGCCCTTTCTGATGAGGTGTTTTCTAGACTTGCTGCAGTACAAGATGCCGCAAAAATGACCCTTCCCCCTTGATTCGTCAAGGGAATGGAGAAACTTTGATTTAAAGTTATGCAAAGAATCGTGCGCGCGCAATTTTAATACGCCCGCTGGAAAAAGCAGCCCGTACCGGCAGACGCCGCGCCATGCCGAAAATTAGTTCGGCGCGACGTTCACGCCGTATTCGCGCGCGATTTTGTAAAGCCCGCCGTCGCTGCCCGTGCCGAGCGCGCGGAATTTCCAGCTTGCGCCCTCGCGCTCCAGCTCGCCGAAGATAATCGCGTTGTCGGACGATGCGTCTTCGGTCAGGTCGAAATGCGCAAGCTCCTGCCCCGTCGCCTTGTTCACGATGCGGATATAGGCATCCTTGACCAGACCGAAAGTTTGCTGGCGTTCTTCGGCGTTGTGAATGGTCACGGCGAAGGCGACTTTTTCAACGTCGAAACCCATGTTGTCGAGGTCGAGCTCGATGGCTTCGTCGTCACCTTCCCCCTCGCCCGTTGTGCTGTCGCCCGTATGTTTGACAACGCCGCCGTCGGTTTCAAGGTGGTTGTAGAACACAAAATCCGTATCGCGGCGCACGCGGCCGTCACGGTTGAGGATAAAGCAGCTGGCGTCGATATCGACGGGAAAGCCTTGCTCTTCCGGCGGCGCGCTCCAGCCCACGCCGACAATCACATGTTTGAGCGTCGGGTCGAGGGTTTCAAGGTTGACCTCCTGCCCCTTCGTCATCATCGAAATCTGGCCAAAGGATTGCTTGAGGTCCGGCTTCGCCGCTGCGGGCGCGGCTTCGGCTTCGGGGGCCAGCTCCTGCGGGGCGAAAGGGTCGGGCGGGAATTGATCTGCGCCGTTAGACATCTGCTGTGGTTTCCTGTTCGTATGGCTCTGGTTGGCGAAGCTTTCTCATCCCTGCGCGCGGCGCAGGGCTTTCAAAAGATTCTGCATATCCGCCGGCATGTCCGCCCGCAGGGATATTTTATTTTCGCTGATTGGGTGAATAAATTCAAGCTGCGCCGCATGCAGGGCCTGCCGTGCGAATTCCTGCAGCGCCTGCGCCGCCGCGGGCGGAATTTTCATCTGTTTGGCATATTTGGCTGGCGCGCTTTTGCCGTAAAGCGGGTCACCGGCCAGCGGATGGCCGATATGTGACATGTGTACGCGGATTTGGTGCGTTCGCCCCGTTTTCAGGCGACATTCGACCAGCGAAGCCCAGACCCCGTAAGTTTCCAAAACACGGTAATCGGTAATCGCTTCCTTGCCGCCGCCGTCCAGCACGGCCATTTTCTTGCGGTTGGTTTTGTGGCGGCCGATAAGGGTTTCGATGCGCCCCTGCGCGGGCGCGGGCACGCCCCAGACAACCGCGTGATAAACCCGCGTCAGCGTGCGCGTCGTCAACTGTGCCGAAAGCCCGTGATGCGCGGCGTCATTTTTGGCCACAACCATCAGCCCCGATGTTTCCTTGTCGAGCCTGTGCACAATCCCCGGCCGCTTCACGCCGCCAATGCCCGACAGCGCATCGCCGCAATGCGCCAAAAGCGCATTGACCAGCGTGCCGTCATGATTGCCCGCCGCCGGGTGCACCACCAAATCGGGCGGTTTGTTGATAACGATTAAATCGCCGTCCTCATAAGCAATATCAAGCGGGATATCCTGCGCCGCGGGCGTGGCTTCCTCGGCCGGTGGGACGGTAATGTCATAGACCTCCCCCGCCTTGACTTTACGGGAACTGCCGTCAACAACCGCGCCGCCGCAACGGACGTGCCCCCCCTCTATCAACGCCTGCAGCCGCGCGCGCGACAGCCCCTCTGCCTGCGCCGCCAGCATCTTGTCGAGCCGCTGGCCCGCCTCCGCATCGGATACTTTGACCGTTATGGTTTCCATGCTATCAATATAACCACTTTGCCAAACAAGCGCCAGACACGAGGTCAAACACAATGAGCCTGCTGAACAACCACAAATTCCTGCAAAACGCCATCATGGTCATGTCGGTGCTTATTCTGGCGGGACTGGCCATTCTGGTGCATGGCATCGTGAAAAAATCCGGCGGCAGCGGCGGCGGTGTTGCCATTTCGACGCCCAGCGTCGATGCGCCCGAAGGCACCGTGACCGTACAGCTGCCCGCGCGCAGCACGGTCAACAACATGACGTCCTATAACGGCGGCGTGGCGCTGTCGGTGCGCACGGGCGGCGGCAATTTCATCTATTTCGTGAATTCACAGACGGGCAAAATTGACGGCGTGCTGAAAATCGAAAACGCCCCCGCCTATAAACTGCCGCAGCAGGGCAAATAACCCTTATAAACCGCTATCCGTCAAGGCGTGACGCCCGTGCCGAGCACGGCTTCGATTTTGGTCAGCATCTCGCCTTTATCCCACTCCCGCGGGCCGTCGAATTGTTCGATGACCACGCCGTCACGGCCAATCAAAAAGCTGGCGGGCACGCCCGCGTATTGCCATTTCAGCGGTATCTGGCGGTCGGTATCGACATAAAGCTTCATCTGCTCCACGCGGCGCTCTTCCAAAAACGCGGCCACGTCGGCAAGCGGTTTGCGGTCAAGCGAAACCGCCACCACATGCAGCCCTTTGTCGCGCAGCTTGGCTTGCAGGCTATCCAGCGCCGGCAGTTCCGCCACGCAAGGCGGGCACCACGTCGCCCAGA
>DQGU01000135.1:0-207 GCA_003524565.1 Rhodospirillaceae bacterium | reverse complement strand
AAGGCGGGCACCACGTCGCCCAGAGGTTGACCAGCAGCACTTCGCCCGCGAAATCGCCCAGACGTACCGCGCGTCCCTCCGCATCGTAGAACACGGCATCGGGCAGGGTTTTGCCCGCCTGCGACGGGCGCGGCGCGGCCACCACGGGCGCGGGTATGGATTTCGTTTCCATATTCGTCGCTACCTTGGAAGTTTCCGGCGAAGGGG
>DQGU01000110.1:4509-10520 GCA_003524565.1 Rhodospirillaceae bacterium | reverse complement strand
CAATTAAATGACATAATATTTTCGCGCAGCCATTGTTGCAATGCGCAAAGCCTGCAAACAAAAAGCGCCGGAACCCAAAGGGCGCCGGCGCTTTTTGAAAGTTTTCGTGGCTTATTGCGGCAGGCCGCCCATCAGGGCGCCGATTTCGGTGCCGTTGAGGGTCATTTTGCCAATCTCGTCCACTTTGAACACATAGCGGCGGATAGGCTTGCCGTCTTCGGTATCCTGCTGGCCGAGGACCTGCAGGAAGCTGAGGCCGGACAGCGCGCGGCGGCTTTGGCGGCTCTGGTCGGCTTCCAGCTTGCCCAGCAGCTCGTCCAGCCCCTGAATGACCATCGTGAGCTCGCCCGCACCGACGCGGGGCGCGCCCTTGACGGCTTTGAAATCGCCGAACAGCTTGGTCGAAATTTCAGGCGCGCGGATAAACGTATTGCGCACCGAAATCGACGCCCCTGAATTTTGCAGCATTTGCGGCAAAGCCATCGCGGCTGCCATCACCTGCGATTCATGGTGACGCGGCAGGTTGTGCGGCTGGCCGCGCGCGGCGGCGTCTTCCGCCATTTTGGAGGCGCGCAGGCCTTCGGTCGCCAGCGCGGCGAAGGCTTTATAGAGGCTTTGCATCGGCATGTTTTCAAGGAACAGCTCGACGTTCGCGTTCTGCGGCAGGTAGCCTGCGCTATCCGGCGCGACAAGATTGGTGCCCATCAGCTCTTTCAGGCTGATGCGCGCGGCGATTTTGCCGTTGTCGCTGCGCAGGCCAGCCATGTCGATGAAGGACGAAAATTCTTCAAGGCGCAGGGAGCGGGGTTTTTCAGGCGTCTGGCCTTCCTTCGGCGGCAAAGGCTGGACGTCGGCGGCGAATTTCTGGAACTGCAGTTCCGATTTCGCGTCGCTGAACATCACATAACCATCTTGCAGCATCGCGTTCAGCACGGCTTCGGTATCTTCAACCGGCTTGTCGCCCGACTGTTTCACAAGGTCGCGCATTTTCTTTTTGCTTTGCAGACGCATGCCAAGGTCGAGCATGGTGTAATCGGTCTTGCTGTAAAGGCGTTCAAGACGCGCTTCGCCGGGGCCCGAAAGCTCGGACGGCGAAAAATTTGCCTTGATGTTGCGCACTTCGATTTCCGTCGGGCCTGTCCACATGCCGTCTTTGTCGGGCTGCAGGTTGGTGATGAAACGGAAGTTTTCTGTGGTGCTGCTGAACGGCTCTTTGCCATCGACGGTCAGTTTCAAATCGCCGTATTCCGCATCGACGCGGGTGGGGAATTGCAGCGATGCCTGCCATGCCATGGCGAATTTCTGTTTGCCGATGTTGAGCGTCACGGTTTCGTTTGCGGCGCTTTTGAACGTCATGGTCGGCTGCACGGCCATGCTGGCCAGATATTCGTCATCGGTTTTGCCGTGGGTGACGTTCAGCACGATGGTGCCGACTTCGATATTGCCGATATCGGGATAGGCGTAGTTAACATCCGGAAAGCGGACTTCGTAATAGCTGCCCTTGTTGGTGATTTGCGGCGGGCTCGACATCTGCAGGCCTTCGCCGGTCTTTTTGCTGACCTCCAGCTCGAACGTCAGGGCTTCGTCGATGACGCGGCGCAGCTCTTCGACACCGGCGTCGCTGACAGCTTTTTGCGCATAGACGGCGGTGGGGGAAAAGGCCAGCAAGGCCAGCGCGGCGGAAGAGAACAGAATTTTACGCATGAACACACCCTTGATGAGGAAAAGGCAGGAAAAGGAGTTATATTTTAGAGATAAAAGCCCATATCCCACTATGCAAGAAGACTCTTAAGCAATTCTTATCAAAGTCGGTTGAAATAGTCATAAAACCGGACTAGAACAAGGCTCCGGCGCTAAAACGCGCGGCGGCGGTATTGGTTCCGCCCCGCACGCCGCCGGCAGCAGGAGCGTTATGTCATGAAACAACATCTGGGCGGATACCGGCTCTGGCTGGCTTTGGCGCTTTTTTGCGCGGCGCTGTTGTGGCCGCAGCGCGGGGCGCTGGCGATGTATGTCTCCGGCAACGAGCTTGTGCAGAAATGTATGAGCCAGCGCAAAGAAGATATCTATGGCTGCGTGCATTACGTCGCGGGCGTTATCGATTATCATGTGGTCATGCAATCCCTCGGCACCGCACCGACGCTGCCGTTTTGCATCCCCGCGGGCGTCAGCGTGACGGAGGCGGCCTTCACCGTGCTAACCTATCTGCGCGCGCAGCCGCAGCACGAAGGTTTTATCGCCGCCATGGCCGTGCCGATGGCGCTCAACAAAGCCTTCCCCTGCAAAAAACCCGCGCCGAAAAAGAAGAAAAAATAGTAAAAACAGGACAAGAACGTGAACAAGCCCGCCGCCAAAAACACGAACAAGCCGCTGTTCAGCCTGCAAAGCGATTTCACGCCCGCAGGGGACCAGCCACAGGCGATTGCAGAGCTGACCGAAGGTCTTGTGCGCGGGGAGCAAAATCAGGTGCTGCTCGGCGTCACGGGCTCGGGCAAGACATTTACCATGGCGCATGTGGTGCAAAACCTCGGCCGCCCGACGCTGGTGCTGGCGCATAACAAAACACTGGCGGCGCAGCTTTATGGGGAAATGAAAGAATTTTTCCCCGATAACGCCGTCGAATATTTCGTGTCCTACTACGATTATTACCAGCCCGAAGCCTATGTTCCCAAAACCGATACCTTCATCGAAAAAGACGCCACGATTAACGAACAAATCGACCGCATGCGCCACGCCGCCACCCGCGCGCTTCTGGAGCGGCGGGACGTGATTGTGGTGGCCAGCGTGTCGTGCATTTACGGTATTGGCGACGTCGAAACCTATCAGGGCATGGCGTTTGACATCACGGTGGGCGACAACATCGACCGCAACGAGCTTTTGCGCAAGCTGGTCGATATCCAGTACAAACGCAACGACATCGATTTTTCGCGCGGTGCATTCCGCGTGCGCGGCGATATCGTCGAAGTTTTTCCCGCGCACTTGGACGACCATGCGTGGCGCATTTCCCTGTTCGGGGACGAGATTGAAAGCATTACCGAGATTGACGCGCTGACGGGGCAAAAATCAGATACCTTCGAAACCGTGCGTATCTATGCCAACAGCCACTATGTGACGCCCAAGCCCACCATGCAGCAGGCCATCAAGCAAATCAAAGCCGATTTGCACGCAAGGCTGGATGAATTGCGGGCGGAAAACAAACTGCTGGAAGAACAGCGCCTCGCCCAGCGCACGCAGTTCGATTTGGAAATGCTCGAAGCCACGGGCATGTGCCCCGGCATTGAAAACTATTCGCGCTATCTGACCGGCCGCAAGGCGGGGGAGCCGCCGCCGACCCTGTTCGAATACCTGCCCGACGATGCGCTTTTGATTGTGGATGAAAGCCATGTCATGCTGCCGCAGCTGCGCGCGATGTATAACGGCGACCGCGCGCGCAAACAAACGCTTACCGATTACGGTTTCCGCCTGCCCGCCGCGCTCGACAACCGCCCGCTGAAGTTTGACGAGTGGAACGAGATGCGCCCGCCCACGGTCTTTGTCTCCGCCACACCCGGCGAGTGGGAATTGCAGCAAACCGGCGGCGTTTTCACCGAGCAGGTCGTACGCCCGACGGGCCTGACCGACCCCGACGTCATTCTGCGCCCGACGGAACATCAGGTCGATGATTTGCTGGCCGAATGCCGCATCCTTGCGCAAAAAGGCCAGCGCGCGCTGGTGACGACCCTGACCAAAAAAATGGCCGAAGACCTGACGGAATATATGACCGAAGCGGGCATCCGCGTGCGCTATCTGCATTCCGACGTCGATACGCTGGAGCGTATCGAGATTATCCGCGATTTGCGTCTGGGCGTTTTTGATGTGCTGATTGGCATCAACCTGCTGCGCGAAGGCCTCGACATTCCCGAATGTACGCTGGTCGCCATTCTGGATGCGGACAAGGAAGGTTTCCTGCGCAGCCGCACATCGCTGGTGCAGACCATCGGCCGCGCCGCGCGTAACGTCGAAGGCCGCGCGATTTTGTATGCCGACCGCATCACCGACAGTTTGCAATACGCGCTCGACGAAACCGCCCGCCGCCGCGAAAAGCAAAAAGCCTATAATATCGAACACGGCATCACGCCCGAAAGCGTGAAAAAGAAAATATCCGACGTGCTTTCAAGCGTGTTTGAACGCGCCGACCATGTGGATGTAAAAATGTCGCCGGACATGCCAAAGATGACGGGTGGCAACATGCGCGCGCATCTGGCGCATCTGGACAAAAAAATGCGGGAAGCCGCCGCCAATCTGGAATTCGAAGAAGCCGCCCGCCTGCGCGACGAAATCCGCAAACTGCAAGAAGCCGACCTCGCCCTGCGCGACGGCGATATTGTTTAGGGGGCACAGATGACAGATAATCCGGCAGACAAGAAAAGCCCGCCGCCCGGCGTGATGTTTATGCGCGCGAGCCGTATTCGGGACGCCGCGTTTAAAGAGGGCATCAAAGAGCTTATGGAACAAGCCCGTGCAGAGGGCAGCCTCACACCCGCATGGGAAAGTTTTCTTGAAAAGGCCTTGCAATCGCAAAGGGGGTCGGAAGACTTGTGGAGGGATTTCTTCGCGCTTTTAGCGGCGGAGGATAGCGGGGGCAGTCTCACCGAAGAGGAGGTCGAAGCGCTGCTGACCTCCACCGCGGCGGGCTCGGATCCTTCATAATATCGCAGCGCGGCGCGGCGGCATTTACGAACGCCAGTCGAAGCCAAGCGTTTCCTGCGTGGCGAAACGCTGCAAATGCTCCGCCACCACCTGCTGCAGGCGCGGCGCTTCATCGGGGTTTTGCACGGTGACGCTGACGGAAAGCGTATCGTTTGCGGCCATCATTTCCACTTGCCATGTTTCAAACACAACGCGCCCCGCCTGTGGCGTGAATTCCGCCTTGGCCTTGTGGCTCCAATGTTTGCACAGCTGCTGCAAGTAACGGCTGGCGTGGGCGGTTTTAACATCGGTGCGGGCTGTGTTTGCGCTCATGTCCGTCTCCTGCTTTTGAATAAAGACTTAGAGGGGGGAGGGGCGTTTTCAAGCGCCAAAGGCAACAAAAAAACGCCCCGGCAATGCTGCGCGGGGCGTTTTGTTTGAAGCTGTTTGAATTTACGCGTTCGGCTTCGGCGGCTTGGGGCCGTCGTTTTTAGGCGTGCTGTTTTTGGGCTCTGCCGCTTTCGGCTCCGGTTTCGGGGCGGGGGGTACTTCCAGCTCTTTCGCGTGTTTCAGAAACTCGTTGATGCGTGTGATTTCATCCTGCGAGCGGCCGGCGATTTGCGTGATGAATTTGGTCACGTCCTTCACGCTGCTCGGCTTTTCGATTTGGGTCATTTCCATTTTCAGGATGTCCTGGAAATCCGGATGCGACACCAGCGCGCGCGTCCATTCCAGCGTTTCCTTGATGCCCTTGGCGTATTTGCCGCCGTTGCGCGCATCGGACAGCGCGATGATTTCTTCGAGGACCTGGATGTCGCTCTTGCCCTTGGTGTCAATCTCCAGCTTTTTCGCAACCGCGACGGTGAGGATTTTAACCTCCGCAATCACCGGCAGCACTTCGTAGGCCGTCATGATGGCGCCCTTGCGCGGGGAGGAAAGGATGTTTTTCTGCTCCACCAGTGCGTTGCTCAGGTCTTTGGTCAGCAAATCCACGTTGTTGGAGTGCATGACTTTGGAGCCATGCTTGCGGGCGAGGTTTGCGAAAACAATCGCGAGCTTAATCTGGGGAAACATGGCGTATCCTTTCGGCAGACGGGCTTGAATCGGTATAATGTTACTTGAATGGGGCTATTTCTATACATAAAGAACCATCCGGTCAAGCGGCGCTGCGGCAAAAACGGGCATTATATTTTCATAAATATACCAAAATCGTTATCCGTCTTGCGCCAGCGGCGTAAGGGGCGCGGGGGCAGGGCGGGGGCGGTGGAAAGTGGAACAGAAAAGGCAGCGGCGGGCGACGTTTTTCGAATCGCCTTGCTTGTGCCGCGGCGGGGGTTTGCTTT
>DQGU01000110.1:1084-4282 GCA_003524565.1 Rhodospirillaceae bacterium | reverse complement strand
AAGCGGAAAAAATGCGCGGAAAAATTCCATGACACAAAAACGCCGCACGGCACAGCCGGAACAAAGCCACGACATGATGCGCTGCGTCGTCGATGGCGCGGGGCAGCTGTTGTTCGTCTCGCCGGCGCTTGGCTGGGCGCTCGGGCTGAACGCTGGTGTTTTGCGCGGCCGCGCGCTTTCCTCCATCGTCGATATTATTTTGCCGCGCGGCGAGGATAAAATGCAAAGCGGCTTTTACGAAGCCGTGCTGCTGCGCCAGCACCGCGACCCCGTCGCCATGTCGGCGCGCGTGGATATTGTGGATGTGGGGGCGGATGCGCCTTACAGCGTCGTCTGGCTCGACCCCGAAGGGCGTTTGCAAAAACAGAAACAGAACGATTTCGGCACCGCCGCGCGCGAATTTGCGCTGTTCATCAGCGAAAACCAGCAAAAGGCCGAAAAGGCGGCGGCGCAAAAGCCCGACCTCGATTATATATCGAATACGGATAGCGAGCTTCGGCACTTCCTCAACCTCACTTCCGACCTTCTCGGCGTTTACAGGCGCGATATGTCGTTTGTGCGTGTTAATCCGGCCTTTAACCGCGTGATTGGCTATACGGATGCGGAGCTGAAAATGTTCCCCTTCGTCGATTTGATACATGCGGACGAGCGCGACCATATTTTGGGCGTGATGCAAAAAGTCATCCACGCGCCCGAAGGCGAAGAAGTGCGCATCGATTTCGAATGCCGCGTGCGCTGCAAGGACGGCACGTTCCGCTGGGTCGATTGGGTGCATAAAGTCACGGGCGAATATGTGTATATCGTCGGGCGCGACGTCACCGACATCAAACAGCACGAAGTCGCGCTGGAGCGGCGCGAACAGCAGCTGTCCGAAGCGCAGAAAATCGGCCGCATGGGGCACTGGTATCTGGATGCCACGCAGGCCGTCGATGCGCGCAGCGTGATGGAATGGTCCGACCAGATTTATAATATTTTCGGCGTGGAAAAAGGCAATTTCACCCCCGCCATCGGCAATGTCAGCGCCATGCTGCTGAAGCGCGACCTGCGCCGCGTGTATCAGGTTTTCCAGCGTGCGATGATACGCAAGCGCGACTACGAAGTTGAATTCGCCCTGCGCCGTCCGGGCGGGGAGCTGCGCTATGTCCGCTGCGAAGGCCGCTGCAAGGTCAACCCGCGCACGGGTGAAAAAGAAGCGCTGTTCGGCATCATGCAGGACATTACCGAGCGTACGCGCCACGAAAAAGCACTGCGCGAAGCGAAAGACGCCGCCGAAAGCGCCTACGCGTCCAAAACCCGTTTCCTTGCGAACATGAGCCACGAGCTGCGCACGCCGCTCAACGCCATCATCGGCTTTTCCGAGATGATACAGCGCCAGCTGCTCGGCCCCGTGGGCAATGCGCGCTACCTTGAATATGTGGGCGGCATCCGGCAATCGGGCGAGCATCTGCTCGACCTTATCAACGACATTCTCGACATGTCGAAAATCGAGATTGGCAAATATGAACTGTATGTGGAGGAGCTGAACGTCGGCAAAATCATCCGCCTCGCCATTCACATGGTGGAGGGGCGCGCGCATGAATCGCAGGTGCGTCTTGTGTCCGACGACATCCCCGACGATATTCAAATCATGGCCGACCGCCGCGCGATTATGCAGGTGCTGCTCAACCTGATGTCAAACGCCGTCAAATTCACCAAAGAGGGCGGCACGGTCGATATCCGCTGTTTCCGCGAACTGGGCGGCGTTGCGATTGTGGTCAGCGATACCGGTATCGGCATCCCCAAGGACAAGCTGGATGTGGTGACATTGCCGTTTGAACAGGTCAGCTCCGAATTCACGCGCAACCACGAAGGCACGGGGCTTGGTCTTGCCATCACCAAAGACCTTATCGAGCTGCACGGCGGCACCCTCGACATCGACAGCGAAGTCGGCGTCGGCACCACTGTCACCGTTCTTCTGCCCGACCGTTTGCCGGAGAGCAGGCCTGCGGGTTAGTTTTGTTTCTAAAGCTTCAGGTAAAGCTGCGGGCTTCCAAATGTGAAGACCTGCGCCGCGCCGGTTTTTCGGCGGGGGAGGGTTTGCGTTCAACTTCGCCCAGGTCGGCGGTTTGGGTGATGATGCCTTTGAAGGCGCGGGTGAATTCGTTGCAAAGCCCCTTGGTGCATTCGGCCAGCAGCCACGACTCCCCGCGCAGTGACAACGAGGTGACGCTCTGGCAGCGCGGGTCGTCTTTCAAACGCTGTTCCATGATGCTCAGCGTGCTGGTCTCCAGCACTTTTGTGGCGCGTGCCTGAAACAGCGCGGCGTCCGCATCCGCGGCGGGCACGGCGGCGGTATTGAACGGCTTCAGCGTGAACAGGTATTCGCGGGTTTGCTTGGTCATGGTCTTGCCTCGAATGAATTATCATTCATCATAGCATTGCCTGCGTTTATGTCAAAATGCTGCGGCTGCAGCAAATGCCCAAGCCGCTGATATTCCATGTCATCGCGGGAATGTGCGGCGTGCTCAATCTTCCAGCAGCAGCGCGGCTTCGTCGTCGGTTTCAAGGCAGGCCTGCAGCCCTGCGCGGTAATCGGGATACAGGAGCGTGACGCCGAGTTCCTGCTTGATGCGGTCGTTTTTCACGCGTTTGTTGTCGCTGTAAAAACTGCGTACCATCGGGGCGACGTCGGCCTGTTCGTAGGCAATCATCGGCGGCGGGCAGATGCCCAGCAGGTTGCAGGCAAAGGAAATCACTTCGTGGCTGGTCGTCGGGTAATCGTCGGCAAGGTTGTATATCGCGCCGCTTTTCGGCTGGTTGATGGAGGCGATAAGCGTTTGCACGATGTCATCGACATGAATGCGGTTGAACACATGCCCCGGCTTGTCGATGCGGCGCGCGGTGCCGCTGCGCACGGTATCCAGCGCACTGCGCCCGGGGCCGTAGATGCCGGCAAGGCGGAATATATGCAGCGGGAAGTCTTCGTTCATGGCAAGTGATTGCCATTGCTCCTCCGCCTTCTCGCGCTGGCTGCCGCGCTGGCTGGTGGGGGCGAGGGGCGTTTGCTCGTCTATCCAGCCACCGTCGTGGTTGCCGTAAACGGCGGTGGTCGATAAATACCCCGCCCATTCAATCGTGCCGGACTCCAGAAGGTCATGCGCATGCGCCTCGAACGCGGGGTCGCCGCTGCGGCCGGGCGGAATGGACAGCAGCACATGC
>DQGU01000110.1:483-894 GCA_003524565.1 Rhodospirillaceae bacterium | reverse complement strand
CGGAATGGACAGCAGCACATGCGTGACGCCGCGGAAACTGTCGAAAGGGTCGGGCAGATGGTGCGTGGGTTCGAACAGCTCCGCCGCGATGCCGTCTTTGGCCATTTGCGCGCGTTTTTCGGGGTCGGTCGTGGTGCCCGCGATGTGCCAGCCATAACGGCGCAGCACGTTTGAAAGCGCGGCGGCGGTATAGCCATAGCCGAAACAAAAAAGTTTTTTATCCCGCGCGGCGGGGGCAATGGGGCATGCCGTATCTGAAGATTGCTCTGCGCGTTTGTCCATCGCCATCGCCCCCGTTTAGAAATCGAGGTCCTGATAATGGCTGGGCGGCGCAAAGCCCGGAATGACGTCGTCCAGCAAGGGTTTGAACGCAGGGCGCGATTTGATGCGCGCGTACCAGTCCTTGGCGGC
>DQGU01000110.1:0-251 GCA_003524565.1 Rhodospirillaceae bacterium | reverse complement strand
TGTTCGTCCCACGGCACATCGCCGATATAGTCAATGGCGGAGAGATGCGCGGCGGCGGTGACATCGGCCAGCGATAGCTCGTCGCCAGCCAGCCAGCGGCGGCGTTCCGTCAAAAACCCGATGTAGTCGAGGTGGTAGTGAATATTGGCATGACCGGCGCGGATAGACGGGCCGTGCGGCTCCCCCATTTTCAGGAAGCGTTTCATCATTTTCTCGCCGACCAGGTTTTCGGTCACTTCGGCGTTGAATTT
>DQGU01000098.1:6333-11826 GCA_003524565.1 Rhodospirillaceae bacterium | reverse complement strand
TCGCCTTCGTTTTATCAAAGACAACACCAAAATCGATTTTATGGGGCACCATAAAATCGGCATGTTCATCGGCATTGCGCTGATTGTGGCGACGTTCTTCCTGCTGTTCACGCGCGGGCTGAACTACGGCATCGATTTCACCGGCGGCGTGCTGATGGAAGTTTCAGTGCCTGAAGGCATGAAAGTCGAAGATGTGCGCAATAAGCTGGGCGAGCTGAAAGCCGGCAAGCCGTCCATTCAGGAATTTGGTGAAAACACGCTGATGATTAAAATCCCCGGCAAGGAAGCGGACACCGCGACGCAAAAAGAAATCTATGCCGAAGTGTCAAACGCGCTTGGCAAAGATGTCGAATTCCGCCGCACCGAATACGTCGGCCCGCAGGTGGGCAAAGAATTGATTATGACGGGCGTCTGGGCCTTCGTTTATTCCATGATAGGCATCATGTGCTATATCTGGATGCGCTATGAATGGCAATTCGGCGTGGCAAGCATTGCCTCGCTGGCGCATGACGTTATCCTGACGCTGCTGTTTTTTATCATCACGGGCATCGAATTCGACCTTGCGACTGTTGCGGCTATCTTGCTGGTTGCGGGTTATTCGGTGAACGATACCGTCATTGTGTTTGACCGTATCCGCGAAAAACTGCGCAAATACCGCAAAATGCCGCTGCCGGAAGTTCTCAACATCGCTATTAACGAAACGCTCGGCCGTACGCTTATCACCAGTTCGACCACCTTTGCCGTTATGTGCGTGCTGGCGGTTCTGGGCGGTGCGGCTATTCAGGGCTTTATCTACGCCATGATACTCGGCATTGTTATTGGCACGCTGTCGTCTATTTATGTGGCGGCGCCGGTGCTGATTTACCTCAAAGTCCGCCCCGAAATGCTTGCACAGAGTGAAGAGGCGGAAGCGGACGGGGCGGCTGAAAAGGCCTGAGCTGTCTTCTAAAAATAAACAAAAAAAAGCGCCTTTTTACGGGCGCTCTTTTTTTTTTTAGCGATTTTGTTTTTTTTATTCGGGGCGGTCGCCGCTCTCGACGTTTTCTTCGTCCATATAATCGGCAAGCACCAGCTGCATGCCGAACCAGCGCCAGCTTTGCGGCTGTCCCGGAATGACGGTGTCGTCGGGCATGGTGCAGTTGATGCGTGTGCGGCGCTCTTCCAGCATGCGGTCAAGGCGGATTTCAACGCGGTTGCCGCCCGGCTTGACAAGCTCAGCCTTGCCGATACCGGAAATAAAGCAGGAAAGCTTGCCAAGGTCTGTCAGCTCCGGCGTCACGGTAAAGCCGATAGGCGGCGGATTTTCGCCGACAATCATATTGTCGGGCATAATATCGGATACCGGCAGGGGCAGGGCGTTTGCCGTCAACATAAAACGGTCAAGGTCGCCGAAGGTATCGGTCATAATAAACCGCGGCACGGCGGTAAAATCGCTGCCCGCATAAGCGACGCCGGATTGCTGTGAAAAGGCGGCTTCGAATTTGTATTCCGCCACCTGCTTGCGCACGTCTGCCGAATATTCGCCATAAGGATAGGCGAAAAATTGCGGGTCTTCGCCGAATTCCGCGCGGTAGCGGCTGACGGCGCGGTTAATGGCCTCCGCATTCTTTTCGGGGCTTTGCTGCGCCATGTGGCTATAGCTTGCCGGAAGGATGGCAAGGTCTGCCAGTTTATTCCGGCGCAGGGCGCGCATTTCGCGCCACGTCATGTGGTTGGCCGCGTTGTTGTCGGCCATGTCGCTGGCATAAAAAACGGTATAGGGCAGGCCGGCTTCGTGCAGCAGGGGCACGGCGTTTTGCAGGGTGGATTTCCATCCGCCCTCCAGCGTAATGGCAATAGCGCGCTGGGGCAGGGCTTCGCCGGCCTTTAGCGCCTTGATGATGGTTTTGAGCGGCAGGACGGTATAGCCGTCGGTTTGCAGCTCGCGGATATGCTCGCGGAACTGCTCGACCGAAATGCTGCTTTGGGGCATCGCTTCTTCGCCCACGCGCTGATAAACAAAAACGACGGCGCTGGCGCGGTCTGCGCTGATGCTGGCGGCATAAGCGGCGCTTTGGGGCATGAAAGCCATGCCCAGCGCAAAAGCGGCAGAGAGGCTTTTGTGCAAAAGCCCCCTGTACAAACCGCCATAATTATGTTTTTGAATAGTCAGCATCTTTTCGTCTAATCACCGTTAACGGGAGCGTATCTTAACATGGCATCCGCCGTATTAACAGACCAGGCTTTGGATACGATTTTTCGCACCGCCCGCACCGCCAACGCATGGCAGGACAGGCCGGTTTCCACCGAATTGCTGCGTCAAATCCATGACTTAATGAAATTCGGCCCGACGGCGGCAAACAGCTGCCCGCTGCGCATCCTGTTCCTGCAATCGCCGGAGGCCAAGGCCCGCCTGAAGCCGTTTTTGATGGAATCGAACGTCGAAAAAACCATGGCCGCGCCCGCTGTGGCGCTGCTGGCGATGGATATGCAATTCCATGAACACCTGCCGTTTTTGTTTCCGCATACAGATGCCAAGGCATGGTACGCCGGCAACGATGCGCTGATTGCCGAAACGGCATTTCGCAACAGCAGTCTGCAGGCCGGATATTTCATTCTTGCCGCGCGCGCCCTCGGCCTTGATTGCGGGCCGATGTCAGGTTTTGACGCCGAAGGTGTGAACGGAGAATTTTTTGCAGATGGACGCTTCAAGGTGAACTTCGTTTGCAACCTCGGCTATGCCGACCACAGCAAAACCTTCGGCCGCAGTCCGCGCTTCGGCTTTGATGACGTGGCGAAGGTTCTTTGACATGAAATGCCTTTCCGTCAATACAGCGAATACCATCCTTTCCGTTGCGCTGTGCGATGGTGAGCAGACGCTGTATTTTTTCGAAACGCCCGAAACGCGCGACCAGGGCGGCTTGCTGCTTGGCCATGTGCAAAAGGCGCTGGTGGCGGTGGGTAGCGGCTATGACGGCATCGACCTCATGGCCGTCGGCACGGGGCCCGGCAGCTTTACGGGCATCCGCATCGGCATCGCGGCCATGCGGGCGCTGGCCATGGCGGCAAACAAGCCGATTATCGGCGTGAACAGTTTTGATTTGTTTTCCGTAAATGATGCGAATGCACTTAATATCATCGCCATCGAAGCATGGCGGGAAGAGCTTTATTTCCAATCCGGCAATGACGCCCCCGTGAACGAAGCGCCCGATGTTTTCGCGCGCCGTTTTGACGGCTATCAGGGCGATATCGTGATTTCCGGTGATGCGGCGGAAAAACTGGCGCCGCACCTGCCCAAAGCACGGCTGGCCGGCACGCCCGCCGATGCACGCCATCTGGCGCAGAAGGCGGCGGCGCGTTTCGTGGCGGAAGGGGCAGCGGCGCACCGTCCGGCGCCCTTTTATTTGCGCCCTGCGGATGTTACGATTTCAGCAAATAAAAACCGCCATATCGAAGGGCAGTAAGCCGCATGACCGACGTCAAAAACCCGAAGTCCGACCTTATGGCGCATACGGCAACCATCGTGGCGGCCTATGTATCGCGTCACGATGTGCATGACCTGCACACGCTGATACGGCAAGTGCATAAAACCCTGACGTCGATTGAGCAGGAAAGCCATGCAGCCCCCGCAGGCGGTGCGCAAACGCAGCAGCCTGCCGTGCCTGTCAAAAAATCGGTGATGCCGGATTACATCGTCTGCCTTGAAGACGGCAAGAAGCTCAAGATGCTCAAACGCTATCTGAAATCCGCCTATGACATGACGCCGGAGCAATACCGCGAAAAATGGAATCTGCCCGCCGACTATCCGATGGTCGCGCCCAATTACGCGGAAAAACGCAGCCATCTGGCCAAAGAAAGCGGCCTTGGCGTGAACCGGAAGAAATAAGTTTTATTTGTTTTTCTGCGTCTCACTCAGTTTTCTCGATAGTTCCTCAAGTGTGGCGCTCAGGCGGTTTATTTCTGAAACCTTTACACTCATATCCGGCGCGTATCTGGATGTCAGATATTCTCGAGTTTCATTTAGTGACACGATATGCTCATGCGTCTTTTTGCGCAGTAAAAGTGCTTTTTCTTTGGCTAGGTGTGCTTTCTGACTGAAGTCATGCTGAAGTCCGCGAACTTCTGCTGGTGAGCAGCCGTTTTTTAACAAATACGCGTTGATGTATAACTCAATAGCTTGAATAGCTACCAGACGAAAGGGGGCGCTTGTCAGCGGTGTTTGCTTTTTGAGTGTTGGCAACAAAGATTGCGCAGCTTTTCTATATTCATCTGCCAATAGCTGGGTATTCTCGGGCGTGGAACTATCGCGAGGGTAGGGCTTTTCTTTTTTCGAGACTGGTTGCGTATTCATTTTAATAAAAATGGTTAATCTAAAAGAACGTTTTAAAATGTCTTAATTACTTTACTTCGAAAGCTCTTCCGCGCGTTTGCTGGCGGCGGCGAGGGCTTCGTCGAAGAGTGCTTGCATGCCGTTTTCGCCGCGCATCAGCACGGCAAGCGCGGCGGCGGTGGTGCCGCCGGGGCTGGTGACGTTTTCGCGCAGCTTGGCGGCGGGGACATCTGGGCTGTCCGCGGCCAGTGCCGCGCTGCCAATGACGGTCTGGCGCGCAAGGCGGGCAGCTGTTTCGGCATCAAGGCCAAGCTTTTTACCCGCGGCCGCCATGGCTTCGATAAGCAAAAACACATAGGCGGGGCCGCTGCCCGAAAGGGCGGTGACGGGGTCGAGCTGTTTTTCATCATCCGCCCAGATAAAATCACCAACGGCGGAGAGTAAATCCTGCGCCTGTTTTTTCTGCGCATCCGTAACGGCGGCATTCGCACAGGCGACTGTCATGCCTGCGCCAATTGCGGCGGGGGTATTGGGCATCGCGCGCACCACGGCGGCTTCGCTGCCCAGATGCTGTTCGAAAAACGATACCGGCTTGCCTGCGGCGATGGAGATAAACAGCGCGCCGCTCTGGGCAAAGCGTTTATATTGCGCGGCCATATCCGGCAATACCTGCGGCTTTACCGCAAAAACGATAACATCGGGTTTATAGGTGGGGGGCAGGTCGCCCAAAAGCTGCACATGCGGCACACCGGCCGGAATGGCGCCCGGTTCGATAACGTAAATCTGCTGGCACAGGCGGCGTTCAAGCCAGCGCGCCAAAAGCGCCTGACCCATCTTGCCGCAACCGACCAGAAGTAAATTCATGACAGAAAAGCTTAGGCTTCGCCAACCGTATCAAACACGGCAGCGCTAAGGTTGTCTTGCAGGCGTACATCGCCCGACTGCACCAGCTGGAACGTGGTGTAGAAGCGGTTACATTCCGACATGGCGATATCGACTACGTCGTGGATGGTGTCGATGGCGATGCCCGACGGTATCATACGCAGCAAAAGCGTATGGCGGAACGTGGGGTAGGTGCCTTTGTTCGACAGGTCGAAGTGGCCGAGCCAGATGTTTTCGTTAATCTGCTCCAGCGTGCGGCAGGCCATTTCATATTGTTCTTCCGCGATTTCAACGGGCATGGA
>DQGU01000098.1:0-6031 GCA_003524565.1 Rhodospirillaceae bacterium | reverse complement strand
GTCATGACAAAGAAATCTTCATCCGTGCGGGTGAAGTTCCAACCTTTGGAGCGCGCCAGTTCCTCCACCATATCAAGGGGGTTGTTATCGTCATGCGCAAGTTCAAACGGAGAGCCAATCATTTCTTTGCTTTCTTTCGCGTTGCGGTCTTTTTGGGCGCGGCCTTCTTGGCGGTTTTCGCCTTGGCCGGAGATTTCTTTTTGCCTTCTAGGGAGTCAAGGCGGGCTTCCAGTTCTTCCACCTTTGCGCGGGCGCGGGCGGCGAGCGCCTCTACACGGTCGAATTCGGCGCGGGTGACAAGCTCGCTCTCGGCGAGTATCTGGTCAACGCGCTGCTTCACCATGGCTTTAATCTGATGGCGCACTTCGCTGACGGAGCCCAGCGCCCCCGTGGCCATGCGGGCCATATCGTCGAGGAACTTGAGGCCGTCCATATCCAGACCTTGTTTCAGCTTTTCGCGCGCGTTTCTCATAATCCACCTCTTGAGTGCCTTTTGGTAACACGTCCGCCGCCGAATTTGCAATAAAAAAACATGGCTTTGGCGGGGTGTCAGGGCTATAAAATAGCTGAAAATTCAAAAAGAAGCCACCGAAAGTAAGTAAATTATCATGACCGGCCTGCCTTTCCCCGAAATCGACCCTGTTGCCATCAGTTTTGGCCCCGTGATGATACGCTGGTACGCGCTGGCCTATCTGGCCGGATTTATGGGCGGGTGGTTTTACGGCGGCCATCTGGCCGACCTTGACCGCGACCGCAGGCCGAACCGCGAAGACATCGACAATATCCTCTCGTGGCTGGTGCTGGGCGTTATTCTGGGCGGTCGTATCGGTTATGTGCTGTTTTACAACTTTGCCGAATACGCGGCGCATCCGCTGAGCATTTTCAAGGTATGGGAAGGCGGCATGTCTTTCCACGGCGGGCTTATCGGTGTGGTTTTTGTTATTCTGGCTTTCTGCCGCTATCACAAAATCAACCCGCTTGCGATGGGCGACATTGTGGCGACAGTGGTGCCTATCGGACTTTTCTTTGGCCGCCTTGCCAATTTCGTGAACGGAGAGCTGTTCGGGCGTATCACGACTGTGCCGTGGGCGGTGAACTTCCCCGCAGGCGGCGGGCTGCCGCGTCACCCGAGCCAGCTTTACGAAGCCTTCCTTGAAGGTATCGTGCTGTTCATCATTCTGTTTTTCATGTCGCGCAATGCAAAAATTCGCCGCATGCACGGCGTTTTGTTCGGCACGCTGCTGGCGGGCTATGGCACGTCGCGCTTTCTTGTCGAATTTGTGCGCGAGCCTGACCCGCAGCTGGGTCTGTTTTTGCAATATTTCTCCATGGGGCAGTTCCTGTGTTTGCCGATGATTGCCCTCGGTTTCCTTATCATCCATTACGCGCGCAAAAAAGATGCAGCAACCAACAGCGGCCAGCAAAAAGCCTGAATTGTCTAAACAGGCAGCGGATTTACTTGCGCATATCCGCGCAAGCGGCGGCATCAGCGTGGCCGAATATATGCAGCGCGCGGTTTCAGCCTATTACGCGCATGCACGCCCGTTTGGCAAAGATGGCGATTTTGTAACGTCGCCGGATATCAGCCAGCTTTTCGGTGAAATGATAGGCCTCTGGTGCGCTGATATATGGATGCAGGCGGGCAAGCCTGCGCGCGTTATGCTGGCCGAACTGGGGCCGGGGCGCGGGACATTGATGGCCGATATTTTACGCACCGCGCGCAACTGGCCGGATTTTCATGCCGCGCTGTCGGTGCATCTGGTCGAAACCAGCCCGCAGCTGCGCGCGCAGCAGGCCGCCGCACTGGGCGATGCCGTTTGCGCGTGGCATGATGATATAGGCACTTTGCCGCAGGGTGCATTCAGCCTGATTGTATCCAACGAATTCTTCGACGCGCTGCCGGTGCGTCAGTTCATCCGCCGCCATGGCTCATGGCAGGAACGCTATGTGCAATGGGACGAAGACGAAGAAGCACTTTCATTCACTTGCCGCGCAGCGGGCGATGCCGCGGCGCATATTCCGCCCACGCTGCAAGATGCGCCAGAGCGTAGCGTATTTGAATGCAGCCCGCAAAGCCGCGCAATTGCACAAGCCCTCGGTGCGCATATTGCGAAAACAGGCGGCGCCTGCCTTGCTATTGACTACGGCCATGCCGAAAGCGGTTTTGGCGATACGCTGCAGGCCGTCAGCCGCCATCAATACGCCGATGTGCTGGATGTGCCGGGTATGCGCGATGTGACGGCGCATGTGGATTTCGGTGCGCTGGGGCATGCAGCAGCGGCAGGCGGGGCGGATGTTCTGCCTGTCACGACGCAGGGGAAGTTCCTGAACGCCCTTGGCATACAGATGCGGGCACAAAAACTGGCCGCGCGCGCAACACCGCAGCAGCAGGCACAGATACCGCTCGACCTGCACCGCCTGACCGCGCCATCGGCGATGGGTGATTTGTTCAAGGTGATTTGCTGGCAGCAAAAAGGCAGCGCCGCCACACCTGCCGGATTTGAAAAAGGGGAATAGGCTATGCGTTTTCTGACCACGGGGCTTGAGGATATCAAATACCTGCGCCACGGTTTCTTTACGCGGCTGGGTGGCGCCAGCGGTGGTTTGTTTGGCGGTTTGAACTGCGCTTTTTCATCTGGCGATAATCCCGAACATATCGCCATGAACCGCGCCAAAGTGGCCGAAACACTGGGCATTCAGCCGGAAAATCTGCTGACGCTGAAACAGGTGCATAGCGCGCGCGTGGTGACGATTGCGGAGGGTTGGACGCATGAAACCGCCCCGCAGGCCGATGCGCTGGTGACGGACCGCAAGGGTATCGCACTTGGCGTACTGACGGCGGATTGCGCGCCGGTGCTGCTGGCAACACGCGGCAAAAAAATCATCGGCGCCGCCCATGCCGGATGGAAAGGCGCTGTTGGCGGCGTGATTGAGGCCACTATCGAAGCCATGGAAAAACTGGGCGCGGCGCGCGAAGATATATCGGCAGCCATCGGCCCCTGCATCGGGCCTTTGTCTTACGAAGTCAGTCTTGATTTCCAAAAGCCGTTTATTGAGCAGGATGCGCAAAACGCGCAGTTCTTCCGCCCCGCGGCAAAAGACGGCCATTTGATATTCGATTTGCCGTCATACGCCAAACACCGCCTGAGTCTTGCGGGGATTCAAACGATATATGATACGCAGCAAGATACGTTGCCCAATGAAACGGCGTTTTACAGCTACCGCCGCAGCTGCCAGCGCGGTGAAAAAGATTACGGCCGCCAGATTTCGGCGATTGTTATTCGCTGATAGAAAAAATTACGGTGTCTTGCCGTTATTGCCGTGACGGGGCTTGATGGTGGGCGTTTTGCCGAGCGTCAGGTCGCTTTGGGTTTCTGCGCTGGCGCTGCGTTCTTCTTCGGCGGTTTTCACGGTTTGCGCGGTTTCCAGCATGAAGAACGAAAACTCGGTATAATATTTGCGGACGCTGTTATAGGTCTCCAGCAAAATACTCGGCGTTTTTTTGTAATCTTCAAGCGCGCGCACCATATCCAGCGTCACATCGGCCAGCTGTGCGGAAGCGTTCTTGGGCAAATAGGGAAGGTTTTCGGGCGCGGCGAGGGGGCGGAACACGCCGTAAAGCCCCTCCAGCGTCGATGCGGTGAAACTGTCCATTTCCGCAAAGCCTGCCAGCGCTTTTTCAAGTCTGTTCACGGCTGCCTTCATCATCATGGCGCACAGTTCCTGCTTTTGCTCCGGCGTTTGCGCTTTGTGGCGCATCAGCAGCGTGAACTTGGCGACAGCCATTTGCCAATTGCCTTCACCCGCGCCGATAGCTTGCGCGGTCTGGTTGAATTCCTTGGAAAGGCTTACATAATTTTCGGACATAACCGGAGCGTAGCAAGCCGTTTTCCCTAAGTCAATTTGCAAGTTTTTTGGCAGGGAAGCCTATGAATTTGACTTTGGAAACAGTAGTATCGACGCGGTTTTGCCCCATATCGCGACGAACAGGACGGAATGCCATGAAGCTTATTTCCTGCACCAGCAACCAACCGCTCGCCGAGGCGATTTCCGCCTATCTGGGCATCCCGCTGACCGAAGCGAATGTGAAGCGTTTCGCGGATCAGGAAATCTTCCTAGAAGTTCTCGACAACGTGCGCGGCGAAGACGTTTTCGTTATCCAGCCGACGTCGTATCCCGCGAACGACCATTTGATGGAACTGCTGATTATGATTGATGCGCTGAAGCGCGGCTCTGCCCGCCGCATCACCGCGGTCATTCCGTATTTCGGCTACGCGCGGCAAGACAGAAAAACGACGGCGCGCTCGCCGATTTCGGCCAAGCTGGTCGCGAACCTGATTACCACGGCGGGCGCCGACCGCGTGCTGACGATGGATTTGCACGCGGGGCAAATTCAGGGGTTTTTTGATATTCCCGTTGATAACCTTTTTGCAGGTACGCCCGTTTTCGTGCCGTATATCCAAAAGGCCTGCAAGGTCGATAACCTGACCATCGTATCCCCCGACGTCGGCGGCGTGGTGCGCGCGCGTGCCTTTGCCAAGCGTCTGGATGATGCGGGGCTTGCCATTATCGACAAACGCCGCGAGCGTGCGGGCATTTCCGAAGTCATGCATGTCATCGGTGAAGTCGCGGGGCGCGACTGCATCCTGATTGACGATATGGTCGATTCCGCGGGCACTATCTGCAATGCGGCGGCGGCATTGATGGAGCACGGCGCGGCGTCTGTGCGCGCGGTGGCGTCGCACGGCGTTTTCTCCGGCAGCGCGGTCGAGCGGATTGAAAAATCCCCCATGGTTGAAATGCTGGTGACGGACAGCATCCGCGCGTCGGATAAAATCAGGTCCTGCGCGAAAATCAAATTCCTGTCGGTTGCCCCGCTGTTTGGCGAGGCTATCCTGCGTATCAGCGAAGAGCGTTCGGTTTCGTCGCTTTTCGATACCGTACCCGCCAGCGCGTAAATTTTACGGTTTCGGCTGCTGTTTTTGCGCCTTCGCCGCTTCGCGCCGCGGGATGACGCGGCTGTTGATGTCTTCAATGAAAAAATCCGCAACCTTGCCGGCCAGCACGCCGACAGTCTTGCCCGCAATCACGGCACCGCCCACAAGAAAGGCCGTGGCGAGCGCAGGGGTGGCCGCAGGCATCGCCGCGACAGCACCGAAGATAGAGGCGAGAAAAATCCCGCGCTCCACAATACGTCCGCCGTTTTTCAGATTGGCTGTATTGTAAATGGCGCGGTTGATATCGGACGGCCCCAGAAACGGGCGCCCCAGCACATAGCCCAGCGTCGGCTGCACGGGCGATTTTTGCGCCAGCCAGTTGAAAAGCTTTTTCATGCTCTCTCTCCACTTGGGTACAGGATAGTTCTGAATCCCATATTTGCGGCCACCTGTAAAGACGGGTAGATTATTGAAATTAAAGCGTATTTTTCGAGGAGCGGCGGCGCGGGCGGGGCGGATGCGCCGAAATTCATAATTCCCTTGATTTTTCAGTGTGGTTGGCTTTATATACGCCGTTCGCGCAGGCAGCACCCCTGGAGGCTATGCGGGAACGTCTAAAACCAAACTGAAACAAAAGGATAAGATATCATGGCACAAAACAAAACGACGCTTGCGGCTGAAGCACGCGCGAAGGCCGGTAAGGGGGCCGCCCGCGCAACACGCCGCACCGGCCAGGTACCGGCCGTGATCTATGGCGACGGTAAAGAAACCGTTCTTATCTCTGTTCTTGAAAAAGACCTGGTGAAGGCAACGTCTTCGTCTGTTTTCTTCACCCGCCTGTGCGAGCTGGAGGTTGAAGGCAAGAAGTTTACCGTCGTTCCGCGCGACGTGCAGCTGGATTTCGTGACGGATCGTCCGATCCACGCCGATTTCCTGCGCGTGAACGATAAAACCGCCATCCGCGTTTATGTGCCTGTGCGTGTCACCAACCAGAAGGAATGCCCCGGCCTTGCCAAGGGCGGCGTTCTTAACCTTGTCCGGCACGAAATCGAAGTTTCATCCCGCGCCAGCGCTATCCCTCGGGCATTCGTTCT
>DQGU01000115.1:384-6680 GCA_003524565.1 Rhodospirillaceae bacterium | reverse complement strand
TGCTTGGCCAGCACCTGGGTGGCGCGGAAGCTGCGATCGGGCTGGAAGGCGCCCTGGGTGACCACCCCCTGCCCCTCGCGGAACAGGTCGGGCAGGATGCCTTTGTAATGTACAGTCACGCGCGCATCGCCATCGGTGACGCTGAAGCTTGTTTTCGCGTCCACCTTGCTTTTGACCACGCTGCCTTCTTCGACCAGCCCGCCGAGGCGAAAGCGGTGTCCCACGGACACGCGCACATCGCCCGCCTGTTTCATCTGCGCGATTTCGCGCGGGCTATAGAAATAGGATATGTTATCGCGCAGCGCATAAAGCGACAGCCCGACAGCGCCCGACAACGACAGCAAAACGAAAATGACGAAATAAAGACGCTGGCGTTTTTTCATGATGCGGCGTCATCCCCGCGGCGGATATCGACACCGGCCATGCGCGCCGCGCGGCGGGCAGCAAGATAACCAAGCACGCTTTGCACCAGAACCAAAAGCAGAATCAACCCCGCCGCCGCATAGGCAAGGGCGATATATTGCGCGTGGCTGAGGGTTTCGATGCTCACGGGTGTATGCCCCCCGCCAGTTGCTGCTGGCGCGCGGCCAGGCGGCGGCGCAGGATTTCGGATTCAAGGCGCAGCAAAACCACGGCGATGAAAAACATTTTAAAGGCAAAGGCCATCGCCAGCAGCGGCTTTAGCATGCTGGCGTCAATCGCGGGCGCATCAAGGCGCGTCAGGCTGGCAGGCTGGTGAAGGGTGTTCCACCAATCAACCGAGAATTTGATAATAGGGATATTCACAAGCCCGACGATGAGCAAAATCGCGCCCGCATTGATGCCGCGCTGCGGGTCATCGAACGCATCGACCAGAACGATATAGCCGATATAAAGAAAAAACAGCACAAGCACGGATGTCATGCGCGCATCCCACGCCCACCATGTGCCCCACATCGGCTGCCCCCACAGTGCCCCCGTCACAAGACATATCAGCGTGAAGGCCGCCCCCACGGGCGCGGCGGCGCGCGCATAGAGTTCGGCCACGATATGTTTCCACACAAAACCGGTTATCGCCGCAATGGCCATGCTGGTATAGATAAAAAGCGCCATCCACGCGGCGGGCACATGCACATACATAATGCGCACGGTTTCTTGTTGCTGGTAATCCGGCGGCGACACAACCAGCGCCAGCCAAAGCCCGAGCGCCAGCAAAGCCGCACACAAAACCGCCGCCGCAGGCATCACCACACGGGCAAGCGCGAGAAAACGGGTGGGGTTGGCAAAACGGCGTATCACGATGACCTCATATTCGTCGTCAGGCTGGCCGCGGCCGCAGCAGGCGCCAGCGGCAAAGCCAGCAGCAGCAAGGCCGCCTGCAGCAGCAGATAGGCTTTGACCGGCATAGCCATCATCGCGGCGGAAGCGGCCATGCCGCCCAAAAGCAGCATCGGCGTGTAAAGCGGCAGCACGATAACCACCAGCAAAAGCCCGGGGCGGCGGCTGCCCAGCGTCAGCGCGGCGCCAAGCCCGCCCAGCAGGCTGAGATATAACGTGCCCATCAGCAAAGACAAGAGCAAAACAGGCAGCGCCGCAAAGGGTACAAACAACATTGGCGCGGCCACCAGCGCCGCGGGCAAAAGCAACAGTCCGCCCAAAATCCAGTGCGACAGCATTTTTGCCGCCACAATTTGCCACGCGGACAGCGGGGAGAGCAAAAGCAAATCCAGCGTGCCATCGGCATAATCGCGGTGATAAACCGATTCAAGCGTGAGCAACGCGGAGAGGACCGCGGCGGTCCAGATAATGCCCGCCGCCGCGCGGCCAATCAGCGCCGCATCGCCGCCAAGGGCAAGGGCGAACACCATCACCACCATCAGGAAAAAAAACAGCGTGACCAAGCCTTCGGACCCGCGGCCAAGCGTGAGGCGCATATCGCGCGCGACAAGGGCGACAAGGGCAGACATTATGCCGCCTGCCTTTCTGCGCGCAGCACCGCCGTTTGCATGCCTGCGATATCGGGGTGATGGTGGGTTGCCATGATAATCATGCCCCCCGCCGCCAGATGCGCCGCCATCGCCTGCGATAAAAGCGCAATCGCGTTATCGTCCAGCGCATTGAACGGCTCATCCATCAGCCAGAGCGGGCTTTGTTTCATTATCATCCGCGCGAGCGACAGACGGCGTTTCTGCCCCGCCGACAGCACGCGCACCTGCGTCTGTGCAAGCGTGCCAAGTCCCATCGCGTCCAGCGCCGCGTCCACAGCCGCCGCCGGATTGGCCAACTGCCACAGATGCGCCCAGAACAGCAGATTTTCCGCTGCAGTTTCCAGAAGTTTCAGGTCGCGGTCATCCGCGGGCAGAAAGGCGAAGCGCGCGTTATGCGCCGCGCGTCCGTTTTCCAAAATATCTTCTTTATTCCATAAAACTTGGCCGCCGCGGCACGGCAGAGCCCCTGCAATCAGGCGCAGAAGACTGGTCTTGCCCGTGCCGTTTTCCCCTGCCAGACGCAGCACGTCACCCGGCGCCAGCGAAGCGGAAAAGTTTTGGAAAAGCAAACGGCTACCGCGAATGCAGGTTACATCCGCCAGATGCAGGGTTGATGAAAAAAGCCGTTTTGCCATGGCAGGTCTTTGGCCTATATTAATGTCTGTTAACGCGGCGCCGTGGCCGCACCGCGCCATCGACACAAAATCGAGCTGGTGCAAGACTCTGGCCGCGCCCGCGCCGACTATAGACCATTCAGCCCCGAGTTACAAAATCTTAGGGAAGCTTCGCTATAGTTGAAAAGACAGCCTTTCTGGCCGCCCTTCGCGGCGGTACACCACCCACCGGAATTCATAGGGAGTTTTCAACGTGACCACCACCGGACATGATACGCTCAAGACCCGCAAGACCCTCACCGTCGATGGCAAGGAGTACGACTACTTCAGCCTGAGCGAAGCGGCCAAGAGCATCGGCGACATCACGAAGCTGCCGTATTCCCTGAAAGTGCTGCTGGAAAACCTGCTGCGTTTCGAAGACGGGCAAAGCGTTTCAACCGATGACGTCAAAGCCGTCGCGGAATGGCTGAAAGATAAAAAGAGCACGCGCGAAATCGCTTACCGTCCCGCGCGCGTGCTGATGCAGGATTTCACCGGCGTGCCCGCCGTGGTTGACCTCGCCGCGATGCGCGATGCGATGGTGACGCTGGGCGGCGATCCGAAAAAAATCAACCCGCTTGCGAACGTTGACCTTGTTATCGACCATTCCGTCATGGTCGATGATTTCGGCAGCCCCAAGGCATTCGATGCCAACGTCAAGCGCGAGTTCGAGCGCAACATGGAGCGCTATGTGTTCCTGCGTTGGGGCTCCAAGGCGTTCAACCGTTTCCGCGTTGTGCCGCCGGGCACGGGCATTTGCCATCAGGTCAATCTTGAATACCTGTCGCAGACCATCTGGACCGAAGACGACGAAAGCAAAGGCGGCCGCATGGTGGCCTACCCCGATACTCTGGTCGGCACCGACAGCCACACCACGATGGTGAACGGCCTTGCGGTTCTGGGCTGGGGCGTGGGCGGTATCGAGGCGGAAGCCGCGATGCTCGGCCAGCCGGTATCCATGCTTATCCCCGAAGTCGTCGGCTTCAAACTGACCGGCCAGATGAAAGAAGGCACGACGGCGACCGACCTTGTTCTCATGGTCACGCAAATGCTGCGCAAAAAAGGCGTCGTCAACAAATTCGTCGAATTCTTCGGCAGCGGCCTCAACAACCTGTCGCTCGCCGACCGCGCGACGATTGCCAACATGGCGCCCGAATATGGCGCGACCTGCGGCTTCTTCCCCATCGACAATGAAACGCTGAACTACCTGCGTTTCACCGGCCGCGACGAACACCGCGTCAAGCTGGTCGAAGAATACGCGAAGGCACAGGGCATGTGGCGCGACGCCAACAGCCCCGACCCCGTTTTCACCGACACGCTAGAGCTGGACCTCGGCGCGGTCGAACCGTCGCTGGCGGGCCCCAAGCGCCCGCAAGACCGCGTGCCGCTTGCAAAAGCCGCTTCGAATTTCAACGAAGTGCTGACAACAGATGTCGGCGCGGATAAAACCAAAACCGTCGTCGCCGTCAAAGGCCGCGATTTCAGCATGGAACACGGCCATGTGGCGATTGCCGCCATCACCAGCTGCACCAACACGTCGAACCCGTCGGTCATGATTGGCGCGGGTCTTGTCGCACGCAAAGCGCGGGAGCGTGGATTGACGGTGAAGCCCTGGGTTAAAACCTCCCTCGCCCCCGGCTCGCAGGTTGTCACGGACTATCTGCAAAAAGCAGGATTGCAGGAAGACCTCGATGCGCTCGGCTTTAACCTTGTCGGTTATGGCTGCACGACCTGCATCGGTAACTCCGGCCCGCTGCCCGAAGACATCGAAAACGCCATCAAGGAAGGCGACCTGACAGTTGCAGGGGTCTTGTCCGGCAACCGTAACTTCGAAGGCCGCATCCACCCGTTCGTCAAGGCGAATTACCTCGCCTCCCCGCCGCTGGTTGTGGCTTACGCGCTCGCGGGCTCGATGAAAATCGACCTCGCCATCGATCCCATCGGCATCGACAAGGACGGCAACGCCGTTTACCTCAAAGACATCTGGCCGTCGCAGGCGGAGGTGCAATCCGCCCTCGCGCAGGCACTGACGTCCGACATGTTCAAATCGCGCTACGCCAACGTATTCGAAGGCCCCGCCGAATGGCAGGGCGTCAAAACGTCGGGCGGCATGACCTACAACTGGGACAGCGGTTCGACCTATGTGCAGAACCCGCCTTACTTCAGCAATATCTCCAAACAGACCGACGCCGTGCATGACATCAAGGGCGCCTATCTGCTGAGCGTATTCGGCGATTCCATCACGACCGACCACATCTCGCCCGCGGGTTCTATCAAAAAAGACAGTCCTGCCGGCAAATATCTGGTCGGCCACCGCGTGACACCGGCGGATTTCAACTCCTACGGTGCGCGCCGCGGCAACCACGAAGTCATGATGCGCGGCACTTTCGCCAATATCCGCATCAAAAACGAAATGGTGCCGGGCGTCGAAGGCGGCGTGACCAAACACGTCCCGACGGGCGAGGTTATGCCGATTTACGATGCGGCGATGAAATACGTCAGCGCCAAAACCCCGCTGCTGATTATCGCGGGCAAGGAATACGGCACCGGCTCGTCGCGCGACTGGGCGGCGAAGGGCACGAACCTTCTGGGCGTCAAGGCCGTGATTGCCGAGAGCTTCGAGCGTATCCACCGCTCCAACCTTGTCGGCATGGGCGTCCTGCCCTTGCAGTTCAAAGACGGCAAAACACGCGCCGACCTGAAGCTGAACGGCGACGAAAGCTTTGATGTCACCGGCATCGAAAGCGGGCTCAAGCCGCGCATGGACCTGACCGTCACCATGAAACGCGCAAACGGCGCGGTGGAAACGTTCAGCGTTCTGTGCCGCATCGACACGATGGACGAAATCGAATACTTCAAAAACGGCGGTATTCTGCACTATGTACTGCGCGCCATCGCCCGCGCGGCGTGACGCACGGCAAGGGTTAACAAGCGGAGGCTTTGCATGAAAACATCCAGATGGAGCGGCTGCCTGCTCGCCGCCCTGCTTTTTGCCTCTCCGGCGGCGCTGGCACAGGTCGTGCTGGAAGCCTTGCCCGGCGAAGAAAAAGACGGGCCGCCCGTACCGCCGGCGGAGGCGTATGACAACGTCCCCGTCACAGTCGATAGAAGCTGGATGCAATACAACGACCCTTACCTGCAGGCGCAAAAGGTCATTTCCAACCCCCACCGCACCGCCGACGAAGTGGGCGAATGGTTCAAGGGGCTGGCCGCTGACCTGATGACGCACAAGCCGACGGAAATTGAAAATAAAATCCGCGGCTACCGCGCATCGTTCAGCGAAAAAGGCTACCGCGAATTTGTGACCTACATGCGCGACGCAAAAGTGCTCGACATGGTCAGCCTGCGGGGCAACGAAATGTCCACGATTGCAACGGCCGACCCCGCCTTTACCGGCAGCGGCCCCATCAGCGGCGTTTATGCGTGGAACCTGACACTGCCCTTGCTTATCAGCTTTTACAAGCTGGATGAAAACGGCGAGCACAAGCCCGTGGCCGGCGGCAATTTCGAAGCGCGCGCGACCATCATCCGCACGACCGAAGAAAACGCGGCCGAGGGCATGGTGATTGACAGCTGGCGTGTGGTGCGTGCAGGCGTGGGCGCGCGTTAATACCGCGACCATCATCCGCACGACCGAAGAAAACGCGGCCGAGGGCATGGTGATTGACAGCTGGCG
>DQGU01000115.1:0-203 GCA_003524565.1 Rhodospirillaceae bacterium | reverse complement strand
GGCGTGGGCGCGCGTTAATACCGCCCGTGAAACGCGCGCGGCGCTTAGGTCGTGCCGTCTGTTTTGCCGCCGAATAGTGCATCCATCGCAGACAGATGCTTTTGCTTGCGTTCTATTTCCGCCTGTACACGCAGCTTTTCGGCGTCGAGTGCCGCCGCATATTCCTGAAGCTCCGCTACCGACATTTTATCCAGCACGCGCAG
>DQGU01000152.1 GCA_003524565.1 Rhodospirillaceae bacterium | reverse complement strand
GGAAACGGCTTGCCGCTTTCGCGCTGAACGATCTTTTTGAACTTGCCGACGATCTCTTTTCAATCGTCAGCCTGCATTTCCACATCGGAGCGATAGCCCTGGAAATCCTTGTGGGCGCCCAGGTCTTCCTCAAAGGCGCCGTGCTCCAGCTCCAGCACGACATTCGAATACATCTGAATGAAGCGGCGATAGCTGTCGTACGCAAAGCGCGCATCGCCGGAGAGCTTGGCGAGGCCTTCGACGGTCTCGTCGTTCAGGCCAAGGTTCAGCACCGTATCCATCATGCCCGGCATCGAGGCGCGCGCGCCTGAACGCACGGAGACGAGCAGCGGATTGGCGGGATCGCCGAATTTTTTGGCGGTCTTCGCTTCAAGCGACGCAAGTGCGGCTTCGACTTGGCCCGCAAGCTCAGGGGGATATGCGCGCTTGTTGGCGTAAAATGCCGTGCAGACTTCAGTCGTGAGCGTAAAGCCAGGCGGCACCGGCAGCCCAAGGCGCGACATCTCCGCGAGGTTCGCGCCCTTGCCGCCGAGCAGCGCCTTCATGGAGCTATCGCCCCCGCTCTCGCCGCCGCCGAACCCGTAAACCCACTGCTTCGCCATCGTCACTCGCTCGCTTTCGCTCCTCCTCGATGGAGGAGCTGTCATCGCGAAGCGATGACTGAGGAGGTGAGGCCAATGGTGTTGAAGAGTGAGCCATCATAGGCTTGCTCGTCAGCACCGAGGGCGCACCTCCTCCGGCCGCTTCGCGGCCACCTCCTCCATCGAGGAGGAGGTGGTTCAGCCTTCGATCTTGGAGAAATCCGCGACCTGAGACAGCGCTTCGCGTAACCGAGAGAGCAGCAAAAGTCTATTGCGGCGCAGCAAAGGTTCCTCGGCATTGACGAGGACTTTTTCGAAGAACGCGTCCACCGGCGCGCGAAGCGCGGAGAGCGCTTTCATCGCGCCGGCGAAATCCTCCTTCTCCACAGCCGACCGCGCGGTCGGCAATGCGCTTTCGAGCGCGGCGTGGAGGGATTTTTCGGCTGGCTCGGTGAGCTTGGACGCATCGAGGCCGGCGGCGAGATCGCTTTCGCTGAGCCCTTTGCCCTTCTTCTCTTCGGCGATGAGAATATTCGCCGCACGCTTATAGCCCGCGAGCAAATTCGCGCCGTCCTCGGTTTTCAGGAATGCATCGAGCGCTTCGACGCGCGCGACAATCAAGGTAAGAGGCCATTCCGTAGCCGAAGACGCGTTCTCAAGCACAGCATCAAGAAGGTCGTGCCGCTTTCCAGCGTCGCGCAACTGAACGCGGAGACGGTCATGGATGAAATAGACGACCTCCAAAGCCAGCCCCGAGGCACTCGCAACTGGCAACCCAAATTGCGTCTCAAGATGGCGATCCAGCACGTAGTGGAGATTGACCGTTTTCTCGTTGGCCACGACAATCCGTACAGCCCCTAAAGCGGCACGACGCAGCGCATAAGGATCGCTAGAGCCGGTCGGCTTCTCATCAATCTTCCAAAACGCAGCTAGCGTGTCCAACTTATCCGCTAACGCCAACGTCACGGCGACTGTGTCTTTCGGCACGCGATCATTTGGCCCAAGCGGACGGTAGTGATCTTCCACGGCGATCGCGACGCTTTCCGGCTCGCCATCGAACGCCGCGAGCTGGCGCCCGATCTGGCCTTGCAGTTCGGGGAATTCGCCGACGGTTTCCGTCACCAAATCCATCTTCGCGAGTTCAGCCGCGCGCGCCACAAGCGCGGCGTCTGCGCCCGTCACCGCGCACAGCTCCACCGCCAGCGCCTTCACGCGCTCGACCTTATCCCACACGCTGCCGAGCTTCTGGTGGAAGACAATCTTCTTCAGCTTGTCGCGCCGCTCTTCGGTGAAGAGCTTCGTCTTGCGATCCACATCCCAGAAGAAGCGCGCGTCGTTGAGGCGCGCACTCAGGACGCGCGCGTTGCCGGCGGCGATGGCCTTGCCGCCATCCTTCGCTTCGACGTTCGCCACCGTGATGAAATGCGGCGCGAGCTTTTGCGTCTTCGGATCGCGCACCGCGGAATATTTCTGATGCGTGCGCATGGAGAGGCGGATCACCTCCCCCGGCAAATCGAGGAACGCAGGGTCCATATCGCCCAGCAACGTCACCGGCCACTCGACGAGGCCCGCGACCTCCTCAAGCAAGCCAGCGTCTTCGACCAGCTCAAGCTTCTTCTCCGCGCACAGCTTCTTCGCCGCTTCGAGAATGATGCTCTTCCGCTCTTCGCGATCGATCAGCACCTTCGAGGCGCGCAGCTTCGCGGAATAGTCCGCGAAATCCTTCGGCTTGATCGCCTCCGGCGCATGGAAGCGGTGGCCGTGCGTTTCCGGCTTCGAGCCAACGCCCTCGATCTCGATCTTCACCGGCGCGCCATCGAACAGGCACAGCACATTGTGCAGCGGGCGCACCCATTGCAGATCGCTCGACCCCGAGCGCATCGATTTCGGCCACGGAAACGCGCGCACGATCTCGGGCGCGATCTCCTGCACGATCGCCGCCGTCGCGCGCCCCGCGCGCTCGATACGCGCGACGTAGAACGCGCCTTTCTTATCTTCGACGATCTCGGCTTGATCGATGGAGCTGAGCCCCGCGCTTTTCAGGAAGCCCTGCACCGCCTGATCCGGCGCGCCGACACGAGGGCCCTTCTTCTCTTCATTCACGTCCGCCGCTTTGCCCGGCATATCGTCGATCACGAGGCCAATCCGGCGCGGCGATGAGAATGTCTTGATCGCTTTGGGCTCAAGCCCGTGCGCCTTGAGCTTTTCATTGAACGCGCGCGCAAGATCCTCCTCCGCGCGCTTCTGCATCCGCGCCGGAATTTCCTCGCTGAAGAATTCGATGAGGAGTTGGGGCATTAGCGCGCCAGCTCCATGGCTTCCCACTGCGCCGCACACCCCTTGGCCAGATCACGCACCCTTGCGATGAAGCTTTGGCGTTCCGTCGGGCTGACGACGCCGCGCGCATCAAGCAGGTTGAACAGGTGCGAGGCCTTCAACGTGTAATCGAACGCCGGCAGCACAGCGCCGGCTTCGAGCAAGCGTTTGGCCGTCGTTTCCGCATCCGTGAACCAGCGCAAATTTTGTTCGGCGTCACTCAGTTCAAAATTGAAGCGCGATTGTTGCTTCTCGTTTTCCAGGAACACATCGCCATAGGTCAGCGGCGTCGCGCTATCCGGATCGTTGAACGGCAGATCGAACACGCGGTCGACGCCGAACACATACATCGCCAAGCGCTCGAGCCCGTAGGTGAGTTCGCCGCTCACCGGGCGCACGTCGAGACCGCCGACTTGTTGGAAGTACGTGTATTGGCTCACCTCCATGCCATCACACCACACTTCCCAGCCGAGCCCCCAGGCGCCGACCGTCGGGTTTTCCCAATCGTCTTCAACGAAGCGGATGTCGTGCCGCAGCGGGTCGATGCCGATGCGCACGAGCGATTGCAGATAAAGCTCCTGCAGGTTCGGCGGATTCGGCTTCAGGATCACTTGGAACTGATAATAGTGCTGCAGCCGGTTCGGGTTCTCGCCATAGCGGCCATCCGTGGGGCGGCGCGACGGCTGCACATAGGCCGCATTCCAAGGCTGTTTACCCAGCGCGCGCAGCGTCGTTGCGGGGTGGAACGTACCCGCGCCCACCTCCATGTCATAGGGCTGGAGAATAAGGCATCCCTGGTCTGACCAGAACTGGTGCAGGGTGAGGATGAGTTCTTGAAAGCTGAGCGGTTTTTTATTGTCTGCCATTTGATTTTTCGCCGTTTAACATGGGGCTATAACCTAACATGCTGCGCTGCATCTTTCCAAGCCCTCTGGCAGCGGGTGAAAAAAGGCTTGGCAGGGGGGATTTTTGGTTTAGGATGGGGGTATTCCGTTTTTCAGAACTTTGAGGCATCCCCATGAAAACCCTGACCAAGGCTTTCAATACCGCGACCGTTGAAAAGGGCGAGCGCTTCCGCATCGAGCTGGAAGCGGACTCCACGACGGGCTACCTCTGGGATATCCGCCTGAAAGCAGGCGCCGCCAGCCTGATTTCGCAGGAATACAAGCATCAGGAAGAGCCGGGCGAATTCGTCTGCGGCGGGCAGGCGATTGAGGAGCTGGTCTATCAGGCCGGCCAGCAAAGCGGCCAGACGATTGAAATCGAAGCGACCTACAGCCGCCCGTTCGTCCCCAACGACCCCACAGCCGACAAGCGCCTGTTCCGCATCACTATCGCTTGATATTCAAGGCTTATTCCGCCGAGGCGGGGTTATTCGCGCAGCGTTAACCTTCCGTTCATCTTTTTTGCATAAAATCACATTAGACCAAAACGGCGTGATAATGCAGACGGCAGGAATAGCGGCATGATTTCAGAAAGCATGATTATATTCGGGGCGACCGGCAACGTGGTCATGGTGCTGAACGGGCAGCTGCCCAAAGACAGCCCCATCCATTTCCGCATCGGCGCGAATACAATCGACCTTTTGATGGAAGATACGCTGATTTACTCCGAACAGGGGCTCAGCCCCCATGCCTGCCAGAAACTCAAACAAACGACCGAGATAGGGCTGATGGAGGTCATGGACACCGCCAACCCGCCCAAACACCTAACCAATGTGGCCTATCGCCACAGCGCATAAATATAAAAAAGATATCACGAAGAAGCACAGATAATAAAAACGGGATAAGGGGATTTGGATGAGCGTATCACCGGGCAAAGACATCATGGAAATCACCGGCGGCAGCGGCGAAATCGTCGCGCGTGAAGGCAGCTCGCTTTTGGCCGGATTGACGAACAGCGGCTTCAAGGTCGATGGCTTTCAACCCCTGATGCACCAAAACGGCAACAAAATGAAACCGGGCGACCCCGTGGCCGATATGTTCAAAGGCCAGCATGTCGAGGTCGAAGCCAAACCCACCAGCCCGCTGCTGGACATTCTGGGCGGCGTCGCGGCATCCGTATCCGTCAACAACTTCAAAGAACCCGATTTCAAACAACGCCCCCAAGCGCCGCAAGTTTCCGCACCGAAAAGCAGTTTTTGATATTTTCCAAAAATTGCAACGGTCAAACTAAAGCCGCCAGCAAGGCGGCTTTAGTTTTTAATCCATCTCAATCACCGCACCATCGCTCAGCACCGCCTCGGCCTCCGGTGTGTATTGGCCGTTTTTCTGGTGGATGACCATGCCGGATTTTAGCTTGAGGGCGGCGTAGCGTTCTTTGCGTGCCTGCACGATGACGCGGCGGGCGTCTTCGCCGGCGTGCGGGTAGAGCGGATAGACAACGAAGCTGCCGAACCACCGTTTTTTACCCAGCGCCATCAAAACATCATCCAGACGGTCGGCGCGGTGAATAACGGTCAGATATCCGCCATTTTTTAGTTTAGAATGCGCATATTTAATCCAATTTTCTAAAGTAGCGCCTGAGGCATCTTCGCCATGCGCGAAGGCTTTGATGCTACTGGGCGAGGGGGTATGCGTGCCGCCTTCTTGATAAGGTGGATTCATAAGAACTGAGTTGAAATAATTGTTTTCAATTGTTTTTTCAGACAGGAGCGACCCCTGAAAAAACCGGCTGCGGCCTGCCACATCGTTCAAAACAGCATTTTGCAGCGCAAGGTCGGTCAATTCCCGCTGAATATCTATTCCTGTCAGATATATATTTTTATTTCTTGATGTAACACATAACCCTGCGGAGCCAACGCCGCAGCCGACATCGAGCACTTGCCAGCGCTCTTTCACCGGCACGGCGGCGGCGAGGAACACGGTATCGAGCGAGGCATGAAACCCCACCTTCGGCTGCAACAGTTTGACCCGCCCGCGCAGCAGGGTGGTTTCAATCATCGGTAAATCGTGTGTGCTGCTGGTCATGAACGGTACTCCGCTTCGCTCGGCTCCAGCCCTGCATCGAACAGCAGGTCGTATGCCGCTTCGTAATCGTTATCATCAAGTAACATAATACGGCAATCGGCAAACCCGCCGAACAGGCCGGAGGTATGCTCGTCGAAAACCACATATTCAATGGACGCACTCTGTAAAAGGGATTTTACAAATGCAATCTCGCCCATGTCGCTGGTGGTATAGATTTCTATCATCCGCTGCCTGCCGCCCAAAAATTCACTGATATCCGCCGCGAAATTTTGTTATAAGAGTGCAGTTTCAACCATGCCGGAAGACGGACATGACGCCTGCGCATACCGCACATGATAATACGCCCGCCGCCGCCGCGACAACCGCAAACCCGCTGCAAAGGCTGGCGGATGCGCTGAAGCCGGATATGGCCGCGGTGAACGCGCTTATCCTCGACCGCATGCAGTCCGACATTCCGCTTATCCCGCAGCTGGCCGGGCATTTGATTGCGGGGGGCGGCAAACGTATCCGCCCGCTTTTGACGCTCGCCTCCGCCGCGCTGTTCGATTACAACGGCACGCGCCAGTATAAACTGGCCGCCTGCGTCGAATTCATCCATACCGCCACGCTGCTGCATGATGACGTGGTGGACGAAAGCGACCAGCGCCGCGGCAAGGCCTCGGCCAATGCCGTTTTCGGCAACGAAGCCGCCGTACTGGTGGGCGATTTCCTGTTCAGCCGCTCGTTCCAGTTGATGGTCGAAGACGGCTCTCTCGAAGTTTTGCGCATCCTCTCGAACGCATCCGCCGTGATTGCGGAGGGGGAGGTGCTGCAGCTCTCCACCGCCAATAACATCGACACCACCGAAGCGGATTATATGAAAGTCATCGGCGCCAAAACGGCCGAGCTTTTCGCCGCCGCCTGCGAAGTCGGCGCCATTGTGGCCGACCGCCCCGCTGGCGAATGTCAGGCGCTGCGCGATTACGGCATGTACCTCGGCCTTGCGTTCCAGATTTCGGATGACGTGCTGGATTACGCCGCCTCCGAAGAGCGTCTTGGCAAATCCATCGGCGATGATTTCAAAGAAGGCAAGATGACGCTGCCGGTGCTCAAAGCCATGGCCAAATCGAGCGCAGCGGAAAAGCAATTCTGGCAGCGCACGATGTGCGACCTCGACCAGAAAGACGGCGACCTTGCCGAAGCGCAGGGGCTGATTAAAAAACATAAGGGGCTCGAGCTTTCCCTCGCTCAGGCGCGGGATTTTGCAGCCAAAGGGCGCAAATGCCTTGAAAACCTGCCCGGCAACGGCATCCGCCGCGATTTGGCCGAACTCATTGATTTTGCAGTAGAACGGGATTACTAACCCCGCAAAATTCCCGCAAATACCCCTTGCGCCGCGCGGGGGAATATGCGACATAACTGCTCTATAACTTGTTCCCGCGCGTCGGAGTGTAGCTCAGCCTGGTAGAGTGCTTGCTTCGGGAGCAAGAGGCCCGGGGTTCGAATCCCCGCACTCCGACCATTTTTTCTCAGTATCGAAAATGATGAACCGAGATAAAGGCTTTAGCTCTTTGTTCATCAGAGAATTTTTATCAGTAAGAACTCGCCTCATCCAAAACCTTCACATCATCCGCCGTCAGTTTCACCTCTGCCGCCGCCATTAAGTCTTCCAGCTGCGCAATTGTTGTTGCGCTGGCGATGGGGGCGGTGATGGCGGGGCGTTGCATCAGCCATGCAAGGGCGATGCGCGCGGGGTTGCTGTTATGCGCGGATGCGATGCTGTCGAGCGCGTCCAGAATGCGAAAGCCGCGCGGATTGAAATAGACTTCCGCCACGCGCGCGCCGCGTACCGATTTGCCAAGGTCGGCTTCGCTGCGGTATTTGCCACTGAGGAACCCGCGGGCGAGGGAGTAATAGCTGATAACGCCCACGTTTTCCTGCACGCAAAGCGGCATCAATTCCGCCTCGAACCCCGCGCGGTCATAAAGGTTATATTCAGGCTGCAGACTGCAATAACGCGGCAGCCCCGCATCCTTCGCCGTTTGCAGGGAGAGGGCGAGACGCTCCGCCGTGAAATTCGATGCACCAATCGCGCGGACTTTTCCCTGTTCAATCAGTTTTTGATACGCGCGCAGCGTTTCATCCGGCGCGACGGACAAATCATCTTTGTGCGATTGATACAAATCGATGTAATCGGTTTGCAAACGCACAAGACTTTCATCGACGGAGCGCAGGATATGCGCGGCGGATAAACCCTTTTTCTCCGGCGTCATTTCATGGCCGACTTTGGTGGCGAGCACGACCTTGTCACGCTTGCCGGATTTTTTGAACCACGCGCCGATGATGGTTTCGGACTCGCCGCCCTTGTTGTTCGGCCCGCCCCATGTCGAATACACATCCGCCGTATCCACAAAATTGAACCCGCGTTCGACAAAGGCATCGAGCAGGGGGAAGGACTGCGCCGCGTCAATCGTCCAGCCAAAAACATTTCCGCCAAAACACAGCGGCGCCACCATCAAACCGGAATCGCCCAGCGCGCGTTTTTGCATGTCCTATCTCCCTGTTTTATAAAAACTTATGTTCTATTACCTAGCGCAGCAGACGGCAGCGGGCAAGATGCAATTAGTACCCGCCAAGGTCTATATATTTGATAAATCATGCTTATTTTCTAATTTGACAAAGTTATAGCCGGGTGTATATTTCTGCGAATGAGAATGATTTGCATTCACAGCAAAAACGAATTATAAAAAATATACCCCAGCGGACAAACGAGGGAAAGCAGGTCACCAATGCCGACAAACATGCTCAAGCAAGAAGCCATCAACGCCATTCGCGCCAGCTATCAGCTGCTGCGCACCGAGAAAAATCTCTCGCCCATGAACCACCGCGTGACGGATTCCCTGACGCATCTGGTGCGCACCCTGACGCGCTGCCAGTCGCCGGAGCTGGCGAAGTTTTTGCTGGATGCGCCGGAGCTGGCGGTCGAGCGTGAAAACCTGCCCGTGCTTTGCGGCATCGCGGAGTGCGAGATGGAAAAATTCTGGGCGAAACATCTGATTGGCCGCCCCGTCTGCGACCTCGCCGAATTCTGGTACTTCCCTGAATACACCGAGCTTTGTCAGGCGGAACTTGACCTGTTCAAAACCCGCAAGTTTGACCGCATCAGCTTTCTGGGGGCAGGGGCTTTGCCGCTCACGGCCTTCCTGCTGGCGCGCCATTGCCCGCAGTCCAAAGTCATCTGCGTCGATTTCGACGAAGAAGCCTGCGCACTGGCCGAACAGCTCAGCCGCAAAATCGGCCTGAAAGAGCAAGTCAGCGTCGAGCGTATGGACGCACTGAAATATGTACCCGGCGAAAACGAACTGGTTATCTGCGCAAGTCTGCTGCAAGGCCGCGAACAGGTTTACCAAAATCTGCAAAGCCACAACTGCGCGCTTCTGGTGCGCGATGCGGAAGGGCCGTATCAATATCTGTACAAGGCGGCAGAATTGCCCGCAGTAACATCTTTCCGTGAAATCGCGAAAACACAGGTGGATGCCCGCCGCATCAACACCAGCCGCTATTTCGAGCGCGCCACCGAATGGATGGAGAACGCGCGTGCCGCATAAGCATACCCATACCCGTCACGACATCGACGCTGCGGGCGACGCAACGGTCAAACTGGCGCGTGAACTGGTAAAAATTCCCAGCATCACCGCCGTGAATCCGGCCGACAAGCCGGCTTCCGCCCGCAGCATCGATGCGATTGCCGATTACGCTGCCAAATCCGGCGCGCGGGTTGAACGCAGCGAATACAGCGGCGGCCATCACAAATGGGATTACCCCGTCGAAAACGTTTATCTGGAATGGACGTTCGGCGGTGATAAATCCGGCAATGATAACGGCCAGCCTGCCAAGCATATCTGCTACATCGGGCACCTCGACGTCGTGCCCGTGGGCGACGAAGCGAAATGGACGACCAAGCCGTTCGATGGCGAAGTGAAAGACGGCTATCTTTATGGTCGCGGCGTGACGGATATGAAAGGCAGCGTCGCCGCCTTCATCACCGCCGTTGAAGACGCCATGAAAGATTTAAAAGCGCAGGGCAACGTACGCGTGAGCATGATTTTGACCACCGACGAAGAATGGGCGGCCGTCAACGGCACGCGCAAGGTTCTGGAGTGGCTGAAAAAAGAGGGGCAGACGCCGGATGCCTTTATCGTGGGCGAGCCCAGTTCGCAGGATGACCTCGGCTCCCACATCAAAATCGGCCGCCGCGGCAGCCTTGTCGGCACGTTCAACGTTGCGGGCGTGCAGGGGCATGCGGCCTATCAGGAGCTTTTCGAAAACCCGAACCGCGCGCTGGCGCTGGCGGTATCTATCTTGTCTTCCAAGGAATGGAAAGACGGCAACGAAAACTTCCCCAATACCAATTTCGAAACCGTTGCGCTGAAATCCGGCGACTTTGGCGCCAGCGCGGTTATTCCGGGCAAGGCGGAGGCGCTTTGGAACATCCGCTTCACGCCGTCGCAAACGCCGGACAGTCTTGAGGCGTGGATTAAGGACGCGCTCGCCAACCCGCCCGAATGGGCAAAGGCGCATCCGGATGTGGACAAGCTGAAAAATATCACCGTTGTGGCCAACAAAGACACCGCATCGCAACCCTATTACAGCCAGCCCGCAGGCCTTGCCAAATCGGCGCAAGAAGCCGTGCAGACGGTGCTGGGCACGCCCGCGAAACTGGATGGCAGCGGCGGCACGACAGATGGCCGTTTCGTATCGAATTATTTCCCCGATGCGGAAATCATCGAGCTGGGCCTGCCGGAGCGCGGCGGCATTGCCTGCAAGCACCACAAGCCCGATGATTATCTGGCCAAAGGCGGCATGCATCAGGTAGACGAGCGCGCGGCGGTTGCCGACCTTGTCAACCTGCGCCATATTTTCAAACAGACTCTGGTGAATTACGCAGCCGCAAACGACGACAAGCCGGCGGCGGCGGAGAAGGGGGCTGATACCCATGCAAACGCAAAACAACGTCATTCTGCGCCCCGTCACGGAAACTGACGCGGAACAACTGCGCGCGCTTTACCGTTTTTCACTGCAGAAAAACACCGAAGGCTTTGTGCAAAATCCGGATTTTCACGGCGATATTCATGCGCGCGCCAGCGATTACCAAAACAATAACGGCACGATGCTCGGCCTGTTTGCCGATGACGACCGCACGCTTTTCGGCTTCGGCGGGTTGAAGCAAAAAGAAAACAACCGCGTAGAGCTTTGCAATCTGCATGTGCATCCGCACCAGCACGGCAAAGGATACGGCAAGCATATCGCGCTGACGCTTATCGACGATGCGCGCGAGCTTGGCTATGACACGCTGGAGCTGCATGTCACGGCGACGCAAAGCGCCGCCATCGGGCTTTACCGCAAACTTGGTTTTTCAGAAACGGGGCGTCAGGTTTATTCCGTCGAAGGCGGTAGTTATGATACGATTTTCATGGAACTGTCCCTGACATAAAAGCCCCGCGGAATCCGGCGGAGCCCATTGAAAGCGCCGCGCCATGGAATTCCTGCAAAAAATTGCCGACAAGATTCAATCCATGAACAAAACCCGCGACCCGTCGGAATTCAACGACGAGATTGCGATGCGTACCGAATGGGAATCTTTCAACAAAGGCAGCAGCAATTTCAATACCCACAGGCTGACAGACGAAACCGGATACGGCCTGCGCTATAAACCGACCAAGAG
>DQGU01000080.1:13948-14255 GCA_003524565.1 Rhodospirillaceae bacterium | reverse complement strand
TGCAGAACTTTTTCCTGTCCGGCGAAATTCCCGCGCAGACCTATAGCGGAAATTATACAGCTTCTCTGGTCTTTCTGTCATTTTTGATTGCGATGATGGGCGCGTTCACGGGTATCCGCCTTGCGCTCGAGCTGCCGCGCTGCGCTACCCGCCGCCTGCGGATATGGCTGCACCTGGCCGGCGCCCTTTCCTTCGGCGCGGGCATCTGGGCGATGCATTTCATCGGCATGCTTTCATACCAGATGGAAATGAAGGTCGAATACAACGCGCCGCTGACCGCCGCGTCTTTCCTTATCGCCACCGCCGT
>DQGU01000080.1:13246-13615 GCA_003524565.1 Rhodospirillaceae bacterium | reverse complement strand
TCTTCCGATCTATGGCCGCGATGAAAATGGATGCCGACATCCGCTATATTCCATCGCTGTTTTTTATTTCCGTGCTGATTGCCGTCTCGGCCAGCGCATCCGCCATCGTTGTTATCAACCACCTGCGCAGCTATCAGGGCCCGGGCAGCATCGTCTGGCAAGGCGTCGCCGCCGGCATTATGGGCATCGCGATTTGCGGCATGCACTACACCGGCATGGCCGCAACCGTCATGCTGCCCTGGGCGGATTGCAGATACACACCGCATCAGGATAACCACATTTTGATTGTGGCCGTTGCCTTGACCTGCGGCGCCCTTTTTATCGGCGCGCTTTTGCTTGGCATGTACGTCAACAAAGCGGCACAGGGCA
>DQGU01000080.1:0-12940 GCA_003524565.1 Rhodospirillaceae bacterium | reverse complement strand
CTGCTGGCGGTTTTTGTGCTGCTGATGTCGGGCTCATACCTGTTTTCAAGCTTGCGCCTGCAGGCGCAAGCGCACGAAAGCCGCGTTCTGAACGCCATGGCGCTGCAACGCATGCTTATCACACGCTATGTCTTTTACAGCCAGCAGTCCGAAGAAACCAGCGCGGCACGCACACGCAAAATGCAGGAAGCCGCAAAAATGGTCAGCGATAATTTCCGCGCCTTTTTGCATGGCGGCACCATTGTTTTCAGTGCGGACGGCCGCCGCAGCGCGCCGTTCGAAGGGTTCACAGGGCACGAAATCCGCGCCGTGATTGCGCGGGCAGACCTTGCGTGGATGAAGCTTAAAACCGGCAAAGAAGAAAAAGGCGGCAGCCTGAAAGAGCTGCGCCGGATGGAAACCCTGCTTGAAGAAGCGCTGACGCGGCAGGAAGCGGCGATTACCAGCGCACAAAACCTGCAGGAAGAAAAATACGAACGCCTGTCCGATACGCAGCGCATCGTGCTTTGGACGGGGCTTTCGATGTTTCTTCTGGCCATCGCCTATGTGCGCTATTTCGTTACCCAGCCGCTGGAAAAATCGCGGCTGGAGCTGCAAAAACACCGCCTGAACCTTGAAGACCTCGTGCGCGAAAAAACAGAAAGCTACCGTATCGCCAAAGAAGAAGCGGAAAAAGCCAGCCGCACCAAAAGCGAATTTCTGGCGAATATGAGTCACGAGCTGCGCACCCCCCTCAACAGCATCATCGGCATGAGCCACATGCTGGCCGAAGACACACGCATCAGCGCCGACAGCCAGAGTATGGCGCAAACCGTGCAAAAATCCGCCGATACGCTGCTTGAAATCGTGAACGATATTCTCGATATATCCAAAATCGAATCCGGCCACTTCACGCTGGAAAGCATCGGGTTTGATTTTGCCGAAAGCCTGTCGGGCATCAAAGAAGCGCTGTTGCCGCTGGCGCAGGCCAAAAGCGTGGCGCTTGAAGTCATCTACAAAGACGGCATCCCGCCCTTCATCAAGGGCGACCCGCTGCGCACGGGGCGCATCCTGACCAATCTTATTCACAACGCCATCAAATACACCGATGACGGCCATGTCCGCATCAAAATAGGCCACACCGCCCTTGACGAAGGGCACATCGAAATTTACGGCGAGGTTGCGGATACCGGTATCGGCATCGCACCCGAGAAACACGCGATGATATTCCAGAAATTTACGCAGGCAGACCAGTCGGCTACACGCCGCTACGGCGGCACCGGCCTCGGCCTTGCCATCACCAAAGAGCTGGTCGAAAAAATGGGCGGCAGCATCGGCGTGGACAGTACGCCCGGCGTGGGCTCCGTATTCTGGTTTAAAATCCCCTTCCCTGTGGCGGACAGTGTTGAAAGCGCGCACAAGCCGGTTGCAACCAAACGCCCGAAAGCGGCACAGGTACGCCTGCCCGCCTCCGCCATGCATGTTCTTGTCGCGGAAGACCATGCCCTCAACCAGGTTTTTATCGCGCGCCTGCTGGCACGCATGGGCATCACGCATGTGGATATTGTCGAAAACGGTCGCAAAGCCGTCGAAGCCGTGAAAAGTAAAAATTACCACCTTGTTCTTATGGACTGCCACATGCCGGAAATGAGCGGATACGAAGCGGTGCGCGAAATTCGCCAGCTGAACAGCGTGCAAAGCTGCGTGCCGATTATCGCCCTGACCGCCGATGCGCTGCCCGGCACGCGCGAGCGTTGCCTGCAGGCGGGCATGGATGATTACCTCAGCAAACCGATTGATGCGGAGGCCTTTCGTATCCTGCTGTCAACGTGGATAGCCCTGCCCGATACGCCCGCGCGCGACGCCGACAATACGGACGGAAACACGGCCGCGCCCGATATAAAACCGCATGCAGCCGCGCCCGCGGTGGACATGTCGGTTTTGCTGCAATATGTGGATACGCCGGAAGAGCTGGCCGCCTATGTCGATTTGTATCTGACGCAAGCGCAAAAAGACATGGCCGCGCTGCCTGCCGCCTGCCTTGACGGCGATTGTCCGGCCTGGGTCGAGGTGACGCACCGCATGAAAGGCAGCGCAGGCATGGCGGGCGCGCAAAAACTTCATACCCTTTGCGCCGATGCGCAGGAAATGAACCCCTCCACCCGCGCCGCGCGTCTGAAAAGCCTTGCCGCCATCCGCGCCGCACTTAACGAAACGAAAGATTACCTTATGCACCAAGTAGCCGCGCCCGCCAGCCCGCCGCCTGCGGAACTGGCCGAAAGCTCTTCGGCATAACTGTCAGGACGGGGTGAATTTGCTGCCCGTATTTTTACGGGCAGGAGAAGCGGGGCGGGTTTCTTGCGCGTAGCCGTCTTCCGGCTTTTTCATCTCCGCCATATAGGCCTGTTCGCGGCAAATCTCGTTCACCAATGCGCGCGTATCGCCCGCATGGTCGGCGCGGAAACAAACGACCGGCAAGCGCGTCGCCGCCGCCGTCATCAGCGCGAGCGGTTCGCGGATGCTATCCGCCTTGACCGTTTCGGCAGAAGTAGAGGTAAAAAGCCCGATGCGGTTCGATGCGCAAAATTCAACAAAAGCAGGGCGCAGGTCGAACACGATGCAATCAAACGCATGGCAGCTGATTTCGTTATGCAGGGATTTGAGCCGCGCGAAAGCGTCGAGGCAGTAATTCGCCCCCTCTTTCACCTTCCAGCCCGGCATGGTCACGTTTTCCTTGCCGAACAAATCTTCGGTGCGGATAGCGGGGATGAGCTTGAGGTCTTTGTCGAGCGCGCGCAAATCACGCAGGTTGTCCCAGTTGAAACTGTTGAACACGAAATCTTCGCTATTCACATACCCCGCGTCGATATAGGGCTTGATGGTGCGGTAAACCGCATCGGCCACGCCCTCGCCCTTCAGCTCAATATCGATCATCAGGTTCTTGCCCGTACGCGCGTGATAGGCGGCATTCGCGGCAATCATGAAATCCATCACGTCGGTCAGGTTCGGGATACCTTGGCCGTTGCCGATATCCATCGCCGAAAGCTCCGCCATGGTGCGTTCGGATACGAGCCCCAGTTCGGTGCCCTTGCGGTCGGCACCCGCGATTTTTTTATTGAGCTGGTTGTCGTGAATAACCGCCACGTCACCGTCGCGCGTGATATGCACGTCAAATTCAAGACCGTCGGCACCGTGTTCCAGCGCGCGCGCGAAAGCCGCCAGCGAATTTTCCGGCAGCGTATGCGGTTCGATGGACGGCAAGGTGCTGGTGGGCCCCATGCCGCGATGTCCGATAATCACAATACCCATTTCCAACCAACTGTACGGGTGTTATTAGATTCTTGCTTTTACACGAGTATTATTCCATAAGCACTTGACGGAAACAAGGTTTATAAAATGCTGCAGCGCCAAAAAGGCTTTAAAATCATAGGCCACCGCGGATATGGCCCCACGCCCGCCGCGCTGAAAACGCCCGAAAACCTGCCACATCTGCTGCCGGAGAATTCGCTGGCCGCTTTCAAATACGCGCTCGATAACGGGGCGGACGGCATTGAATGTGACGTGTTTTTGTCCGCCGACGGCGTGCCGATGCTTATCCACGACGACGAAATCGAACAGCACGCCGCGCCCGCCGTGGCCGCCGCGATGGCAGGCAAGCTGGTTTCAAAAATGACAGCGGCAGAGGTTGCGGCAGTCGATATTGGCGGTGGCCACCGCGTCCCCACGCTGGAGGCTTTGTTCGAACTGGTTTTCGGATACACAGACCGCCGCGCGATTATCAACCTTGATATCAAGGATACCACCTGCGTTGCCGCCGTCTGCGCCTTGATGCAAAAACACGCCGCCGTCATGGCCGCGCATGATGTGATTGTATCGTCGTTCAACTGGGATATTCTGCGCGATTTCCGCGCGCGCGATGCGGACATCATGCTGGTGCCCGCCATCAAATCCAGAATTCTGTTCGGCGAAGAAAACATCGGCCCCGGCTATGTGCCGCTGGTGGATTATTATCAACCCGCCGCGCGCGGCGTTTTGGAAGAGCTGCACCGCGAAATCCGCATCGCCGCCTATGACACCACGACGACAGATTTCAAACCCGCGCTGGGCGCATGGGCGGCCGCCGCCGGCCTCGGCCTGCAAATCTCCACCGCCAACAACCGCGTCAGCGCCGCGGGCAGCGATTACAAAACCCTCCACCACCTCCGCGCCCTCGCCGAAAACGGCACCGTCCCCTACGCCCTCATCAAAGTCGATGAGCCGGACAAGGTGCGCGCGGCGCTGGGTTAGCCGGCCACAGGCCGCAAACAACCCGCACCGTGACAAAAACCCGCCATCCATGCTATACTGAATAGGTGTGGGGGACTTCATTTGAAACACATCAAGTTTTTTCTAAAAAAGCTGGGAATCACTTTCTGGTTTTTTATTGTTTTTGTGTTCGGGCTCGTTGCGAGTGTTTTCGCGGCCACTTTTTTTGACCGCCTTTTTTTGAACCAACTTCCGCATGACGGCGTGTCTGGTTTTGTACCCAAACTAGGCTTAGCACTGTATGCACTGGCCATTCCACTTATCGCCTATAAATCGTTTACGTTTGCGCGGAAAGCGCCGCGCCGCTATGCCAGCGCCATTTTTTGGGGCAGCTTTGCCCTTGTTATGCTTTATAGCCTGTCATCTGCGCTCTCGCCGCATATTGCCGTCACCTCCGCCGCCAAAGAAATTGCGGGCGGTCATCCTTATTGCATGGCACTGCCGGATAACAAACCGCCGCGTGCTTTGGCGTTTGTTGAGATGCCCCAGTTTTTTAGCTTCATGGGATGCCGCTGGCCCAAGGATTACGATGCCGCCGTGTATGTTGAAAAGGCTCCGGATGAATATGAAGTGTGGCATATCGACGGAAACAAACGCTACAAAATCGAACGAAACTCCGGATTAAAAGCCGTACCGTGCCAGACAGAGACAGACTATGTCGGCAAACCTTGGCCACGTCCGCAAGCCAAGCATATTTCGGCCTTTATTGACGATAAGACCTATAAATTCCCGGGTGCGAGAACAACAACTCTTGGCATGCCCTCCCCGAAAATTGCCGTTTCAGGCAGTGCCGGAATTTATCAGCTGTCCGCGCCCGTTGCACACCCCAGATATGCCGAATCTGAATGGCATTGGCGCAGCAAAGAAGAAATACTCCAAGACCTGCCTCCAGACATGAAGGGATGGCGCTATACACCCGGACCCATCTATTACCAAACAAAAGCGGACATCATGCCCGCAGCAGATATTGTTTGCGAAAGCAGCTGCTTTTTGCGTTTTCACAAAGAGCCTTTCGACTATAGCGTCGAAATTTCACGGCAGAAAATCGGGGAATGGCAACAAATATACGAAGACGCCATCGCAGAAGTGGAAAGCTGGCGCGTAAAAAGTCCCGAGAACGGCACGGCGCCCCGTTAACGCGCCGCCGCCTCCCGCAGGGCAGCCCAGGCCGGTTTTTCGCGGCCGTTTGCGGTGCGGAGGCCAAGGGTGCAGAGCATCGCCATAAAATCGTCTTTGTACGCAGGCGCGGACAGGCCGTAGTAGGCGGTTAAATCTTCGCATATTTTGCGGGTGAAATCGGTTTGCATGAATACGCTCACATGCAAAATATCCGCCGCCTGCGCATCCCACGCCGCAAACAAATGCCGCACAAAATCCGCCTGCATGTCTTCGGAACTGCCGATGCGCGCGGCGCTGGGATAGCCTGCTTCTTGCAGCACCAGCGGGCGCGGCGATGCGGCCTTGACCATTTCGGGAATATCCCGCAGCGGCGCATCGGGCGGGCGCACCTTGAACCCGTCAAGCGGGTAGTAGGTGAAAATCACAATATCGGTTGCCGCCTGAATTTGCGCAATCATCGCCTTGCGCCCGTGCAGATAACCGTCATAAGTCGTGGTGATGCCGGTTCTGACATGCGGATAGCGCGCCGCGATATGCGCACGCACGGCGGCATATAACCGCAAAAACGCGTCAAGCTCCTGCGGCGCCTTTTCGAAATAAACATCCACTTCGTTGCCGAATGAAAAATAGACCGGACGGTCTTGCGGCAGAAGCGCAAGAATTTTGTCTATCGCCGTGAGCGCCCTTTGGGTCACTTCCGGTGAATCCCACGCTTTGCCGGAAAGGTCTTCGGGCAGTTCCGCCTTGACGGTGTTGATAAGCTGCAGGCCGAAAAAGATGTCTATGTTTTTTGCACGGTAAAGCGCGGCCTCGCGCGCGATGTCATCGGTTTTTATTTTTCCGGCGCGGGGCTCTATCTCGCTCCAGCGTTTGGCAATCAGGGCGCGGCGCATGCCTGCGGCCGCGGCGGCATCGACGGCGGCGGCAAATTCGCTCTGCCACATTGTATAAAAACGGATGAAGCCGTATTTTTCCATGGCCGGAAATATCTGCACGCCCCAATCGCGCTGTGCAGGCTCGGCCGCCCGCGCCGTCTGCGGAAAGCACGCCACCATCGCGGCCACAACCGCCGCCCGCATCAACATGCCAAACTGGCTGCGCAACGGACACCCCCTTGCTTTTTAAGTATTCGCTTGTTCCCTCAATGATTTTAAAAGCCTGCGGAGCAGAACAGAAGCCTTTTTCACGCAAAATGCGGCCAGATTGCTTTTCGGGGCGGAACGCGCTACCCTCCGGCATCGTTTGTGGGTTGTTTTTTGCGTTTAAAACGCACCCAATAAACCCGATAGCCCGTTTCCGATACGCGATGGAGGATGTCATGACCGAAGCCCTGAAAACCGCTGCCAAAGCCGCTACGCCTGCGGCATCCGCGCTGCCCGCAAATCCTATTGTGATGATTCCGGCGCGCATGGCATCGACGCGTTTGCCGCAAAAGCCGCTGGCCGACATTCACGGCCTGCCGATGATTGTGCATGTGATGAAACGCGCGGAGGAAGCGAACATCGGCCGCGTGGTCATCGCCTGCGCCGAAAGCGAGATTAAAGCCGCCATCGAAGCCGCCGGCGGCGAAGCCGTGCTGACCGACCCCGCACTGCCGAGCGGTTCCGACCGCATCCTGCGCGCGCTCAACCAGCTGGACCCCGAAGGCAAACACGACGGCGTTATCAACGTGCAGGGCGATTTGCCGACCATCGACCCCGCGCTTATCCATACCGCGTTTGAACTGCTGGCCGACGGCAATGTCGATATCGGCACGCTGGCCGCCATCATCACGAACGAAAGCGAAAAGACCAACCCCAACGTGGTGAAAGCGATTGCCGAAATTGATTTCGACCGAGGGGAGCGCCGCGGCCGCGCGCTTTATTTCAGCCGCACGACCGCGCCGTCGGGCGATGGCGTTTTGCTGCATCACATCGGGCTTTATACTTACCGCCGCGAAGCTTTGCAGCGTTTCGTATCCGCCCCGCCCGCCGCGCTTGAAAAACGCGAGCGGCTGGAGCAGCTGCGCGCCCTTGCGCTTGGCATGCGTATCGACGTTGCCGTTGTGGATACCGTGCCGCTGGGCGTCGATACGCCGGAAGATTTGGATGCCGCCCGCAGCATGCTGAAGGCCGTATAAAACACATGCCCGATATCGCCGCGCTTTGTCTGGATTTTGAAACCGCGAATTACGACGCGGCGAGCGCCATTGCGCTCGGCCTTTGCGCGGTGGATGCGGCGGGCGAGACGGTATTCAAACAATCATGGCTGATGCGGCCCGAAGGGCGGCTTTATATCCGCCGCGATTTCATCGACATCCACGGCATCACGCCCGATATGGTGCGGGATGCGCCGACATTCGCCGAATTGTGGCAGGATGCCTTCGCACCGTGGTTTGACGCCGCGCCGCTTTTGGTCGCGCATAACGCAGGGTTTGACCGCCGCGTGCTTGCCGGCACCATGGCGCGCGCCGACATTGACATGCCGCGTAAAAACTGGCTTTGCACCGTGCAGCTATCGCGCCGCAGCTGGCCGGGGCTTTATAACCACAAGCTATCGACCGTGTGCGAACATATCGGCTTTGACCTCAACCACCACGATGCAGGCAGCGACAGCGAAGCCTGCGCCCATATCCTGCGCGCCGCGGAATATTTCCAGACACCACAAACCGGGGATGACAATGCCCTCTACGCCTAAAAAAACCGCCGCCAAAACCGGTAAAATCGCCTTTCAAGGCCGCGCGGGCGCTTATTCGCACACGGCCTGCCTGACGGCCTTTCCCAAGCTGGAGCCGCTGCCCTGCCCCAGCTTCGCCGATGCGTTTCATGCCGCCGAAACCGGCCGCGCGGATTTTGCAATGATACCCATCGACAATTCGATTGCGGGGCGCGTTGCGGATATTCACAACCTGCTGCCTGCCTCGCCGCTTTCCATCGTGGCGGAGCATTTTATTCCCGTGCATCACTGCCTGCTGGGTGTGCCGGGCGCGAAAATCGAAGACGTGAAGACCGTCTATAGCCATGTGCACGCGCTGCCCCAGTGCAAAAAATTCATCGCCGAACATAAATTGAAACCCGTTGTCTTCGAAGACACCGCCGGCAGCGCCGCGCGCGTCGCGGAAATGAACGATGCCGCACACGGCGCGATTGCCAGCGCGCTGGCGGCCGATTTGTACGGCCTGAAAGTGCTTAAAAAGAATATCGAGGATGAAAGCGGCAATACCACACGCTTTATCGTCCTCGCCAAAGGGCATAAACTGCCCGTACCCGCACGCGGCACACGCTACATGACGTCGCTGATTTTCAAGGTGCGCAACATCCCCGCCGCGCTTTACAAAGCGCTCGGCGGTTTTTCCACCAACGGCATCAACATCACCAAGCTGGAAAGCTATCTGGAGGGGAATAAATTCCACTCCGCCCGTTTTTACTGTGAAGTCGAAGGCCACCCCGAAGATTTCGCCTTCGAACACGCGATGGACGAGCTGCGGTTTTTCGCCGCCGACGTGCGCATGCTCGGCACCTATCCACGCCACAGCTACCGCGACAGCGTGAAATGATTTACCGTAACGCCCCACGCGTCATTCCTGCGCAGTTTTCCGTTTCCGTCATGGCATGGCCGTGCTAGGCTTGGCGCCGGAGTGAAGGGTTTTCTCGACAAGACCCTTCGGCAGGAGTTATTTTCCGAAAGGCGACTGAACATGGCGACCTACGCTCAACTGGCATCCAAACTGCTGCGCGACGCCGCGACATTTTTCAGAAACGTGGGCGCCCAGAACGAACCCCTGCGCGAGCAAATGAACGACAACGCCACGGTTTACGAGCAAGTGGCTGACCTGCTTGAAAAAGACCCGAACGGCAATCTCGACCTCGGCGACGGCAACTAAGCCCGTCCGCAAATACGCGCCAAAAACCCGCAGATTTACTCAAAAAACCCGCTCTATCCTTGAGCCGGCCTTGAGCCGGAGCCGTGATATTTGCTACAATATCTGGCTGGCCGCGTTCGGGGGAATTTCGCGCCGGCATGCCGTACCGCCATGGTGCGGCAGTGACAAACCGCCGCCGCGCCAAACCGTGCGGCGCGTATATCAGTCCACGCGCACAGCGCGTATGTGAGATGGGGAGCAGGTTTTGGGTATGTTCATGGGGATTTTTTCACGCGGTAAAAACAAACTGCACGGTAAATCACGCCGGAGCAACAAGACCCCGCTGCTGCCCGCCGCCCTGCAAAGTTTCATCGCCCATCGCCTGACGGATACCGTGGGCACTCTTTATGCCGGCCTCGGCCTCAGCCTTGCCGCGGCGCTTGCGACCTATCACGCGGCCGACCCTTCGCTCAACACCGCCGTTTCGGCCGATACGTCCGTGCAAAACGCGCTCGGCGCGCCCGGCGCCTACGCGGCGGATTTGATGCTGCAAACGCTGGGGCTTTCGGCGTGGTTTTTCGCCCTTGCCCTTATTGTCTGGGGATACCGCATTTTGCGCCGCCTGCCGCTGGGCGGTATCGGCACGCGTCTGCCGCTTTTGCTCGGCGGGGTTTTGCTGGGCGCGGTCATGCTGGCACGCCTGCCGGCTTTTGACAGCTGGGGCATTGGCGCCTATATGGGCGGTTCTGCCGGCGGACTGATTTTCAATGCGGTGGCGCAGCCGCTGCAAGGCTGGATTGGCGGCATGGCGTTTTCGTTTGTCGCGCTCAGCGCCATGCTGGCGTTTTTCGCCTGCTATCTGCCCGCGCTCGGCCTCAGCCTTGGCGAGTGGGTGGACGGCCTGCGCCGCACGCGCGATATCAGCGCAGCCGTCACGCGCAAAACCGCCGACGCCATGGCCGCTTTCCGCAACTGGCATGCACGCTATAGCAATATGAAACGCGAAACGCCCGCCGCCCTGCGCCCGCGCCGCGTGCGCGTCAACGACAGCGCCCCCGAAGTCGAAGACGACGAAGACGCGGAAGAAACCGCCGCCCCCGCCCTTGCCGCCCCCGCGCGCAAAGCCGTTGTCGCCCCGCGCATCGAAAAACCCAAGGCCGCGCCGCATAAAGACGACAAGCAAAAGAAACTCGACCTGCGCACCACGGGCGAGGACGAGGAATGGACTCTGCCCTCCCTCGACGTTTTGCAAAGCCCGCCCGCCAACGCAACGGCAAGCCGCCTTGACGAGGCTGGCCTGCAAAAGAACGCGGAAATGCTGCAATCGACATTGGGTGATTTCGGCGTGCAGGGCGATATCCTGAAGGTCAACCCCGGCCCCATCGTCACGCTCTATGAAATGGAACCCGCCCCCGGCACCAAAACCAGCCGCGTTGTGGGTCTGGCCGACGACATCGCCCGCTCCATGAGCGCGGTATCGGCGCGTATCGCCGCCGTGCCCGGCAAAAACGCCATCGGTATCGAGCTGCCGAATGCCAAGCGCGAAATGGTTTTCCTGCGCGAGCTTCTGGGCAGCAATGATTACGACCGCAACACATCGCGCCTGCCGCTTGTCCTTGGCAAGAACATCGGCGGGGAGCCGGTGATTGCCGACCTCGCGCGCATGCCGCACCTGCTGGTCGCGGGTACGACGGGCTCGGGCAAATCGGTTGCCGTGAACACGATGATTTTGTCGCTGCTCTACCGCCTGTCGCCGGAGCAATGCCGTTTTATCATGATTGACCCCAAAATGCTGGAGCTTTCGGTCTATGACGATATCCCGCACCTGCTGACGCCCGTGGTCACGGAACCGCACCGCGCCATCGTCGCGCTAAAATGGGCCGTGCGCGAGATGGAAGACCGCTACCGCGCCATGTCCAAACTCGGCGTGCGCAACATCGACGGCTTTAACGAGCGCGTACGCGAAGCCCGCGACAAGGGCGAAGTGCTGATGCACAAAATCCAGACCGGTTTCGACCCCGATACGGGCAAGCCGGTGTATGAAGAGCAACCCATCCCGCTCAACAACCTGCCCTACATCGTCGTTATCGTCGATGAGTTCGCCGACCTGATGCTGGTTGCGGGCAAAGAAGTCGAAAACGCCATCCAGCGTCTGGCGCAGATGGCGCGCGCGGCAGGCATTCACCTGATTATGGCGACGCAGCGCCCCTCCGTCGATGTTATCACGGGCGTTATCAAGGCGAACTTCCCCACGCGCATTTCGTTTCAGGTCACATCGAAAATCGACAGCCGCACCATTCTGGGCGAAGGCGGGGCGGAACAGCTGCTCGGTCAGGGGGACATGCTTTACATGGCATCGGGTGGGCGCATCCAGCGCGTGCACGGCCCGTTTGTGTCGGACGACGAAGTTGAAAAAGTCGTCAGTTTCCTGAAATCGCAAGGCGTGCCGAATTACATCGACGGCGTGACCGAAGACGAAGAAGAAACCGGCCTGTTTGGCCAAGGCGAAGAAGACGGCAGCGGCGACGAGCTGTATGACAAGGCCGTGGCAATCGTGCTGCGGGAGCGTAAAGTTTCCACCAGCTTCATCCAGCGCCATTTGCAAATCGGATACAACCGTGCCGCCCGCATCGTCGAGCGCATGGAAAAAGAAGGCCTCGTCAGCGCCGCCAACCACGTCGGCAAACGCGAAATCCTTGTCGATAATTACGGTACCTGATGTTTTTTAATTCATGCCCACCTTACGAGTGAAAGCAGCAACCATGAAAAAGACCCTGTTTAAGAACGCCGTTTCCGCCCTTTGCCTTGTGGCCGCCGGTATCGGCCTTGTCGCCGTCATGGCAAGCCCTGCACCCGCGCAATATTATCCGGGCGGGCCGCTGGATTGGCGCCGCACGCTGTTTGCGCCCTTTGGCCAGACAACGCTGCATCTCGAAGCGCCGCTTGGCATGTGCTTTCTTGACCAGACCGACCCCACGGAGGCCGGCGCCATCAACCTTATCCGCGAAGAGCTGAAGGCGAAAAGCAAACAGACCCTCGTCGCCGTTTTCGCAGATTGCATGCAAATCGCGGGCATCGGTAAAATCTCCGCCGATGGCGAGAGCAAAGGCCTTGGCGATGTCGGTCTTGTCACCTGGCTGAACGAGCGCGGGGAGCGCGCGGGCATGGACCGCGAAGCCTATCTCGACCTGCGCGAAGGCACGATGCAGAACTACACCCGCGCAGGGCTTGCCGGATACCTGAACCCCGTCATCGATACCGACGGCCGCCGCACGGCGGACGGTGTAAGCCTCGGCTTCACGGCAGAAACGGAAATTTCGTACCAGAAATACAAAACCGTCGGCGTTTCCGGCGCGACGCTGCTGCGCGGCTTTCCGGTCGATTTCACCATGACCCATACCGCGAAAAAGCCGACCAAGGACAAGGAAGAGCTTTACGACCTGATGGACAAGTTCCTTGCCCAGCAAGTCGCCCTGAACTCAGTAGAATAAACGCCACAGAATAAACGCGGGCAAATAAATACCGCAGGGTTTTGCGCCGCCCCGCCGTGCCAGCATGGCGGTACGGGGGCTTCCCGCTGGCCTCTGCGGAACTTGCCGTCCGCGTGCTGCGTTTGCCGCGCACAGACTGCGCTATTAACCAAAAGACAGAGAAAACACATGCCCGTATTTCCCCGCCCCGCCCGCCGCGCCGCCC
>DQGU01000256.1 GCA_003524565.1 Rhodospirillaceae bacterium | reverse complement strand
ATAGGTTTAAAAGATAAGAAAGATTGATTTGTTTGACGTTACCCAAGTCAATTTCATCCTTTTGAAAACAAACAAAAGTATGTGCCGGCAAAAGTAATGCGGCAGGAAGCCTTTCAGATTATTCATCAAGTCATGCTCTCAGTCTCAAGGAGTCCTTATATTATGAAGTTGGTCAAACAAGTCATCTGCCTGATGGGCGTGCTGCTTATCGCCGCCTGCTCCGGCGCGGCGAGCAACTCGACCGTGGACGCGCTGAACAAAGCGCAAGCCGTCGGCTCTCCCTTCACCAAAACGCTGGCAGCGGAATACCGCGACTATGCCAACATGAAACAAAACCAATTCATGGATCACGCTGACGCTCTGCACTTCGCACGCAAAGGCCTCGCCTCTGCCAGCGGCGTTGTCGTCATGCCGGAAACCCTGGATGACTGGGATCTCAGCGACAAAAACATCGTTGACCTGACCCAAGCCCGCGCCGACCTCGTTGACGCGCTTGAAAACGGCGGCCGCGAACTCGCGTCCGACAAAGCCGGCGTCGCGCAAGCGAAATTCGACTGCTGGGTAGAACAGCAGGAAGAAAGCTGGAGCAAAGACGTTCCTTGCAAAACCCAGTTCGCTGACGCGCTGAAAGCGCTGCAAGACGTTGTTGGCAAAAAGCCTGTTGAAGAGGCCTTCCCTGCCCCCGTCACCGAAATGCCGAAAGGCGAGCCGGTTGCCGTCGAACAAGCGATGTTCATCGTGTTCTTCGATTGGGACAAAAACGACATCACTGCCAGCGCAAACGACGTTCTTGACGCCGTTGCACAGGAAATCCGCAGCCGCAAAGACATCAACGGCATTGTTGTTGTCGGCCACACCGATACGTCGGGCGGTAACAACTACAACCAAAAACTGTCCCTGCGCCGTGCAGAAGCCGTCAAAAACGGTCTGATTGCACGCGGCGTGGATGCAGCCAAACTGCGCGCCGAAGGCCGCGGTAAAACCGACCTGCTCGTCCAGACGGCAGACGGTGTCCGCGAACCGGCTAACCGCCGCGCTCAAATCACGCTCGAGTAATCCTCGCGCGCTGCATCGAGAGACGCAGACTTGAAAGAAGACCGGCCGGGCAACTGGCCGGTTTTCTTTTTTGCGTCAATCGGATATGATGTCATGTCTTTCAAACAGTCCGGCCAGTCCATGTATTCCAGCACCACGCATAACGTCACCGTTTCGGTCAACCCCGTTTATCTGGACGGCGAGTCCGCGCCAGACAAAAGCATTTTTGTCTGGGCCTATACGGTCAAAATCGAAAACAAAGGGACGGAGGTATTGCAGCTGCGCACCCGTCACTGGAAAATCACCGATGCGCTTGGCCGTGTGCAGGAAGTGCGCGGCCCGGGTGTTGTGGGCGAACAGCCGCTTTTGAATCCCGGCGAAAGTTTTGAATATACCAGCGGCACGCCCCTTTCGACGCCCAGCGGCATCATGATGGGCAGCTATGCCATGGAAACGGCGGATGGCCGCATGGTCGATATCGACATTCCCGCCTTTTCGCTGGACGCGCCCGATACGCCGCGGCAAATCAACTAGGGAAACGAGGATGCGCGCGGCATGAGCTTCAAACCCGTTTTTTACATCATCGGCATCCTGCTGCTCATCCTGTCCGCCGCGATGTTGTTGCCCGCGCTTGTGGACCTTGCGCACGAAAGCGGCGATTGGAAAGTCTTTGCAAGCGCCCAGCTGATTACCGCCTTCGTCGGCTTTGCCCTTATTTTTTCAAACCGCGAAAAATCCTTTGCGCTCAACCTGCGCCAGACATTTGTCCTTGCATCCATCAGCTGGATTTTTATGACGGCCTTCGCGGCGCTGCCTTTCTGCTTTGCTGAAATCCAGCTGTCCTATACCCGCGCCTTTTTCGAAGCGATGTCCGGCCTGACCACAACCGGCGCGACGGTGATTACGGGACTGGATGACCTGCCCAAGGGAATTTTGCTCTGGCGCGCCATGCTGCAATGGCTGGGGGGTATCGGCTTCTTGGTCGTCGCGCTGGCCGTCCTGCCGCTCCTGCAGGTATCGGGGATGCAGATTTTTAAAACCCAGTCCTTCGGCATGGAAAAGGTTCTGCCGAGTGCCCAGCAAATGGCGCTTTATATCCTGACGCTGTATTTCGTACTGACGCTGGCCTGCGCGCTTTTGCTTTTTGCAGCGGACATGTCGCTGTTCGACGCCTTCTGCCACGCCATGACATCGGTCGCAACGGGCGGCTTTGCCAATTACGATTCCTCCATCGGCCATTTCAACAGCCCCACTATCGACTGGATTGTTATCGTTTTCATGTGGCTGGGCGCGCTGCCCTTCGTGCAGTATGTGCGCATGCTCAAAGGCAACGGCCGCGCCGTCGTTGACGATGCGCAGGTACGCGCCTTTTTTGGCATTCTGCTCTCGCTTTCGATGATTGTGGCGTTTTTCCTGCTCTGGACGGGGCAAAAGACTTTCTTTGACGCCGTGCGCAGCTCTATTTTCATGCTGACGACGCTGATGACCACCAGCGGTTTCGCCAGCGGTGATTACAGCAAGTGGGGCCCGCTGGCCGAAGGTGTCGCCTTTGTCGCGATGTATCTCGGCGCCTGTTCAGGCTCCACCGCCGGCGGCATCAAGACCTTCCGTCTGCAAATCCTCTGGGCGATGGTGCAGCAACAGGTGCGCAGGCTTATCGTGCCGCATGGCGTGTTTCAGGTGCATTACAACAATAAAGTCGTCGATAACGACGTGCTGATGTCGGTTGCCGTGTTTTTCTTTGTGCATATCCTGACCTGGATGGCCGTCACAATCCTTTTGCACCTGACGGGGCTTGATTTCACCACGGCGGTGTCGGGCGCGATTTCGGCGGTCAGCAACGTTGGCCCCGGCCTCGGCCCTATTATCGGCCCTTCCGGCACTTTCGCCACGCTGGATGCGGATGCGATATGGATTTTGTCTATCGCCATGCTGCTCGGCCGGATGGAATTTCTAACCATGTTCGTCCTGCTCGCCCCGCGCTTCTGGCGCGATTAAAACGCTGCAGAAACGCACATAAAAAAGCCGGTGCAATTTTGACACCGGCTTTTTTATGCGAACCGTAACGGTTTATTGCTGGCCGAAAGTGCTGCCCACCGTTGTGCCGATGCCTTGCGACAAATCATCAACCAGCGCCTGCACGATGTCATGATAGGCCTTTTCACGCTGCGCGAGCGTTGCGCCGCCCGCAAGCGTGCGCTCCCGCGTGGCCACGACGCTGGCGCGGCCGATAACGATATCCGGCGCGGCTTCATCCGCCAGTTCGAATCTCAGCGCGACACGGGCATCAAACTGCTCGTCCGGCTCTGTCGGGAAAAGCCCCAGCATGCCTTCTTTGGGCGGCAAGGTGGAGCGGCGGACGGAAGCATCCTCCACAATCACGCGCATCACCCCCGCAGACCCGACAGGTACGACCTGACGGCTGGCCAGCGTTTGCGCCGCCATCGACGGCGTGACCTTGAACAAGTGGTCAACGTTCGGTGCGCCCATGGGGGCACGGTAAGCATCCTGAATATCCAGACGCGCGGCATTAACCCGCACGGCCGGCGACTTGCCATAGGCGATATCCGGCCACTCGTTGGTGACACTCGACGTCAGACAGCCCGACAGCATCAGCACGGCGGCAAAGCCCGCGGCCAGCCCGATAAAGCGGCGGCGTGCAAAAACGGTTTTCATCATGTGTTTTTCTCCTCATAGACGTCGTCGAGTTCGTTGCTGTTGAAGAGATATTCTTCGCTGCAAAACTCGCACTTAATCGATACATGCCCTTCTTTCTGGCAGATATCCTCCAGCTCCGCCCGCGGAATGGTGCGCAAGATATCCTCCACACGGCTGCGCGAACAGCGGCATTTGAAACGCAGATGCGTGGGCGAATAAACACGCACGCCGTCTTCGTTGAACAGGCGGTAAAGCACATCGGCAGAATGCAGTGCGGGCGACAAAATCTCCCCGTCCGAGCAGGTATCGAGCAGCATGACTGCCCGCGCCCAGTCGTCGAGCGAAACCTCGGCCGCAACCTTGCGCCCCGCATCGTCTTCGGGCATTTGCTGTATCATAATCGCGCCGGCGCGCCACTGGCCATCCTGCGGATGCACGGCCAGTTTGAAGGAGGTCTTAATCTGCTCCGACTGCGTCAGGTAATGCTGAACCGCCTCGACAATGCTGTCGCCCTTCAGCTCCACAATCCCCTGATAGCGGTTTTCAACCTGCCCCTGGTCAACCGTGAAGGCGATATAGCCTTTGCCCAAAAGGTAGTAATGTCCGTTTTCGGTATCTTTTTTACGCTTGGCGAGTTTCTTGACACCCTGTTCGTCAAAACTGGCATAGGCGCGCACCTCGCCCAGATGCGTTACATCGGCAACCAGCATCCGGATAGGGCCGTCGCCCTTGATTTGCAGGGTGAATACCCCCTCGTACTTCAGCATGGCGCTGAGCAGCAGGCAAAGCGCCGTGACCTCGCTGAGCAGGCCGGAGACCGCGGGCGGGTAGTTATGCTGCGTCATAATACGCGCAAGAACATCCCCCATGCGCACCATACGGCCGCGTACATTGGTTTTTTCCAGCCGGAAGGGCTGGACGACGTTATCGTCCACCAGTCCCGATTGTTCCGTGCCGTCTTTTTTGATACGAATAGCCATAGCGTCCTATCCTAGCATAGATGGTCGAAAATGGACAAAAAGCCAGCCAAAGACCAGAAAAAAAAGCGCACTCCGCGCAAAATTACACCGCGTTATTTGGAAAATGCGGCGCTTTACTATTTGCAGCGCTATGCCAGTTCGGCCGGAAACCTGCGGCGGGTGCTGACGCGCAAGGTTGACCGCTCCTGCCTGTTCCACGGCATGGCGGCGGATGAATTCTATCCGGTTATCGATGATTTGGTGGCACGCTACGAAAAAAGCGGGCTTTTGAACGATACCCTCTATGCCGAGGGGCGTACCGCCAGCCTGCGGCGGCAGGGCAAATCGCGGCAGGCAATTTCAGCCAACCTGAAATCCAAAGGCCTTGCGCCGGACACCATCCAAAAGGCGCTTGAAAGCGTGGATGGCGAACGCGCGGCGGATGACCTGCCCGCCGAACTCGCCGCCGCGCTGAAACTGGCACGCAAGCGTAAAATTGGCCGCTTTAACCAAAAACCGGAAAGCGACCCGCTGCTCCGGCGTAAACAGCAGGCGCGCGAAATGGGCATCATGGCGCGCGGCGGGTTCAGCTATGACATCGCCCGTCAGGCACTCGACTTCGCGGCGGACGACGAAGACGGCGGTATTAACGATTTTACTTGATAACCTTAAGGTGCGTGCCTTCGGCCGCTTCGTTATGCGACTTCTTGTTCAAAATACGCGACGCGGGGAAAATCACGCGCGCTGTCGTGCCGCGGCCTTTTTCACTCATAAGCTTGAAACGGCCGCCATGCAGGGTGACCAGAGAGTCAACGATGGTCAGACCAAGCCCCGTGCCCGCCTTCATACCGCTGAAAGTCGTATCGACCTTGCCGAAGGGCTGCATGGCTTTTTTGATTTCATCTTCGGTCATGCCGATGCCCGTATCGGTGACATCGATAACCAGCTCGCCCGTTGCGCCGTCAATACCTGCGGTCACATCGACCTTGCCACCTTCGGGCGTAAACTTGATAGCGTTGCCGATAAGGTTCAGCATGATTTGCTTGACGCCCAGTTCCTCCGCCACCAGCTCCGGCAATTCATCCGGAATGTGCATGTGAACATCGACCCCCGCCTGTTCGATACGGTTGGCCATGATAATCATGCATGACTTCAGCGCCTTGGGCAGGCGGAACGTGGTCACCGCCAGCTCGCGGTTACCGGTTTCGATTTTCGATACTTCCAGAATTTCGCTGATGACTTTCAGCAGGTAATTGCCGCTGTCGTAAATATCCTGCGCGTATTCTTTATAGACGGGAGTGCCAAGGGGGCCCATGACCTCGTCCTTGATAATCTCTGAAAAGCCGATAACGGCGTTGAGCGGCGTGCGCAGCTCGTGACTCATATTGGCAAGGAATTCCATGCGTGTGCGGCTGGAAATTTCCGCCTGCAACCGCGCCTCGCGCATCGTGTTTTCGGCCTGTTTACGCTCCGTCACGTCCCAGATGCTGCCTTCGAAATACTCCACGCTGCCGCGCTCGTTGCGCACCACACGGGCGTTTTCCATTATCCAGACACGCTTGCCGTCTTTGCGTTTCACTTCGGTTTCGATACCCGACACGCGGCCTTCGAACAGCAGCTTGTCCACGAAAATCTTGCGCTCTTCGGGGCGGACGTAAATTTGCACACCGATGTCTTTGACCGCGACCGTCAGCTCTTCGGGCGAGTTATAGCCGAGAATTTCCGCCAGCGCGGGGTTGGCACTGATAAAGCGGCCTTCGGGCGCAATCTGGTAGATGCCGCTGATGGAGTTTTCAAACATCCCGCGGAAACGCTGTTCGGCATCGCGCATGGCCTGTTCGGCGCGGCGGCGTTTTTCAATGTCGGTGATGGTGCCGACGACGCGGATGCTCTTGTCTTCCGCCATGCGTAGCATACTGAAGGCGATTTCCACCGGCTTGAACGCGTCGCTGCCAGGGTTGATGCGGGTTTCGATGCGGTACGCCTGACGCTCCCCGCGCACCAGTTCTTCGAACATTTCTTTTTGCGGCATCTGGTCATGTGGGTCGAGCATCAGGAAAAGCGACTGCCCCAGCGTTTCCTGCACCTCCAGATGCGTGATGCGTTTCCATGTTTCGTTCAGGAAGACAAGCTTGCCCGTTTCATCCGTTTCGAAAATGACGTCGGAGACGGAGTTGATAACCGCACGGTATTCCCGCTCGCTCTTGCGCAGGGCATGAAAAAGCTGGTCGCGTTCGGAAATGCGGCTTTGCAATTCGGTATGCGCGCCTTTGAGCGTGCGCGACATCTCGGCGAGTTTTTGTTCCTGCCGCTGGCGTTTTTCGGCATAGGCCGCCCAGACAAGCGTCAGGGCGATGATAATCATCCCCACCGCCCAAGGCGAAGAGCTGAGGACTTTCGCCACGCGCGACGGGCGCACATCCAGATAAACGTCCCAGAATTTTCCGCCCATTTGCAGCGTGTCGCTGACGCGTTCGGTCGTAAAACCTGCCAGACGGCCGCTGCTGTCTTGCATGCGGCGGTCGAAAAGAACGTGGCCGCTGTCGCGTTCGCGCATTGTGATGCGCGCAAGGTCGTCGGCATAGGCTTTGAGGCTGGGCGCAAAAATTTTATCCGGCGTCGTCATGGCCATGAAAACGCCCGTGCCGCCGGACGATGTGCGCAGCTTCACCACCAGCGCGACAGGCGCTTCGCCCGCGCTGCTGCGCTGGGTAAAGGCCGCCCAGGGCGCTTTGTAAAGATAGCCAATCTGCCCGAATTCAAGTCCGCGCATGTGCGCCATCAATTCGTTGTATCCGGGCCAGCCGAGCTGCGCGCGGTACATTTGATAACGGGTTTTGTTCTGAATGTCTTCCTGATACCAGACGTCGGAATCTGTCGCCCACAAAATCGCATCCAGCGGCGCGCCGTCGGTCAGCAAATGCTGCACGCTTTGCGTGACGCGCTCGTCATCCTGCCGCCCCTGCTCCAGCGTTGCGTAGAAATGAGCCAGCGTGCTGACCATTTTTTCGCTGCGGCGCACGGAATCTTCGCCAAGGCGCACGATGTCGCGGCTGATGCGGCGCAATTCCTGCGCCTTCATATCGCCGATGGTGAAATGCAGAACAACAAAAACCAGCGCGGCCAGAACAAGACCGTTTATCAGCACGAAAGAGCGCGCCATGCCCGCGCGCATCCCGCCCTGTGACGACGATG
>DQGU01000008.1 GCA_003524565.1 Rhodospirillaceae bacterium | reverse complement strand
GGAAAAACCGAGGAATTCTGCGCCCCCGCAAGCTTTCTTATCCCCGCCGGCTTCAACGGAACATGGGAAGCGGTAACGCCCGCGCGAAAATTCTTCGTTATCTATGAAAAAACAGTTTAAAATGTGTTAAACTGTAAACAGAGACACCCTTTCACCCGCGCGCCTGTGTGATTATGAGCCAGAAAAAACCCGTCGTCCTTATCCCCAGCAACATCATCTACAAGAACGAGATGCCTTGCCATTTCGTACGCGATACCTATGTGCAGGCATTGATGAGTGTTGCGGGCTGCACGCCCCTTATCCTGCCGGTGACGGAGGGGTTTGACTTCGACGCCGTCACGGATTTTGTGGATGGCATCCTGCTGACAGGCTCGCCTTCCAACGTATGCCCCAGCCATTACGGGGCGGAGCGGGTTTTTGATGAAAAACTGCTCGACCTCACGCGCGATGCGACGACCCTGCCGCTGATACGCCGCGCGGCTGAAAAAGACATTCCGCTTATCGCCGTTTGCCGCGGGTTTCAGGAAATGAACGTCGCCATGGGCGGCAGCCTGCACCAGAAAGTGCAGGAACTGCCCGGCAAGCGCGACCACCGCGAACCGCAGAGCGATAATCTGAAAATTGTGTATGAAACACCCGCCCATAAAGTCCGCGCGGAAAAAGGCGGCCTGTTTGAAAAAATCGGCCTGCCCGCCGAATTCGCCGTCAACTCCCTGCACCAGCAAGGCGTGGACCGCCTCGGCAATGGCCTGCATGTAGAGGCCATATCCGAAGACGGACTTATCGAAGCGTTTTCCGTTCCGGGCAAACGTTTCGTCCTCGGCGTGCAATGGCATCCCGAAGGCGACTTCCACCTCAACGCCAGCTCGCGCCAGATTTTCGAAGCCTACGGCGCCGCGCTGCGCGGCAAGATGGATTGCGGCGGCAGCAAAGTCTGCAACCTGAAATCGGGAACCTGATACAGCCCCCATCGTTAGTTTACGGATTCACGCCTTGATTTAAACGCCGCGGGCGCTATCTGCTATGGCACAGCCTTGCAGGGGTGTTATACTCTGCGCGCAACAATTCCCGATTGAACAAAATAAGGATGAAAAAAAATGACATCAGTTATTTTCGCAACGCTTTTCATTTGCATGGTCGCCATGCCCGCGCTGGCCGCAGAACAAAAAGCCGGCGGCGGTTTCGACCTGCCCGCCCTGCCCTATGGCTACGACGCGCTGGAGCCCGTCATCGACACCAAGACGATGGAAACCCACCACGGCAAACACCACAAGGCTTATGTCGATAACCTGAACAAACAAATCGAAGCCACGCCCGAACTCGCCGGCAAATCGCTCGAAGACATCGTGGCGAACATTTCCAAATACAACGGCGCGGTACGCAACAACGGCGGCGGCCATTGGAACCACACTTTCTTCTGGCAGCTGATGGCGCCCGCCGCGCAATCCGGCAAACCGTCGGCCGAGCTGGAAAAGGCGCTGACCGAAACTTTCGGCTCGCTCGATAAATTCAAGGAAGAATTCGAAAAAGCAGGCGTTGGCCGCTTCGGCTCCGGCTGGGCATGGCTTGTGCTGACGGCTGACGGCAAACTCGTCGTCACCTCCACCCCCAACCAGGACAACCCGCTGATGGACGTGGCCGAAGTCAAAGGCACGCCCATCCTCGGCAACGACGTGTGGGAACATGCCTATTACCTCAACTACCAGAACCGCCGCGCGGATTACCTGAAAGCGTGGTGGACGGTCGTCAACTGGACGAAAGTCTCCGAAATCTACGCAGCTGCCAAGAAATAAACCCTAGGCACGCGCAAACAAAAGCCCCCGCAAAATTTTGCGGGGGTTTTTTGTTGGCTTGTCCGTTTGTTCGGTCATACCGGCGCAGGCCGGTATCCAGTAAAAACCATGGATGCCGATTTTCATCGGCATGACGGTTTTTATTTACTTCGGCGCGGACGGTGCCGGACGGCAGGGCTGGATGCTGATGCGGGCTTTATCCCATACGCCTTGCAGGATATAGGGCTCGGTTTCCAGCCATGCGTCAATCGCCGCCGTATCCGGCAAATCGACAACAAGCATGGAGCCTGCCATGTCACCGTTGTCATTCAGCAGCGCGGCGGCATAAAGCACCTTGCCCTCCGCCTTCATGCCCGCCAGCGCATCCAGATGCGCCTGACGCGCCGCCATGCGCTTATCCAGCGCGTTCGGAAAATCATGTGCGGTGATGATATAGGGCATAGAGCTTACTCCCCGCCGTTGCCGCCGGCGATTTCGTCAATCGTTTCCTTGCGCGGCATGGCGATGATGTTGAAACCGCAATCGACGTAGTGGTTTTCACCGGTAACGGCGGACGACAGGTCGGACAGGAAATAAAGGCCGGTATTGCCCAGTTCCTCCAGCGTCACGGGGCGCTGCAGCGGCGATGCCTGCGTCGTGAATTTGAAGGTATGGCGCGCATTGCCAATGACGGCGCCCGCGAGCGTACGCATGGGGCCTGCGGAGATTGAGTTCACACGGATACCCTGCGGGCCGAGGTCGGCGGCAAGATAGCGCACGGACGCTTCAAGCGCGGCCTTGGCCACGCCCATGACGTTATAGTTCGGCATGACGCGTTCGGAGCCGAGATAAGACAGCGTAATCATGCTGCCGCCGTTCGGCATCATATCCTTCGCGCGGCGCGCGACGGAGGTGAAGGAATAGCAAGACACATGCATCGACGTCAGGAAGTTGCCAAGGGTCGTATCGACATACGCGCCCTTCAGCTCGTTCTTGTCCGAAAACGCGATGGCATGCACAACGAAATCGATGCTGCCCCATTCCTTTTTCAGGTAGGCGAAAAGGTTGTCGAGGCTTTCCTCGCTCGACGCGTCGCACTGCACGACGTGTTTCGCGCCAATGCTGTCGGCCAACGGGCGCACGCGTTTGCCAAACGGCTCGTCCTGATAGGTGAACGCCATCTCAGCGCCGTGTTCATGCAGGGTTTTGGCAATGCCCCAGGCGATGGAATGGTCGTTTGCCACGCCCATCACCAGCCCGCGCTTGCCCTGCATCAGTTTGCCTGTCATTTTTTTGTTCTTTCTTTTTTAAATCAGCTGATTTTGGAGAAGCCGAGCGTGCAGTTGGTGCCGCCGAAGCCGAAACTGTTGGAAATCGCGTGCTGGATGTTCACGCCGTCCTGACGGGTGCGCACCAGCGGCATGCCTTCGGCTTCCGCATCCGGCGTTTCCACGTTGGCAGACGCGCAGATGAAACCGTGTTTCATCATCAAAAGCGTGTAAATCGCTTCCTGCACGCCCGTCGCACCGAGGGAGTGGCCGGTCAGCGACTTGGTCGAGCTGAAAGCCGGCATTTTATCGCCGAAGACTTCCTTGATGGCCTTCAATTCCTGCCCGTCGCCGACGGGGGTCGATGTGCCGTGCGTGTTGATGTAGTCAATCGGGCCTTTCATGGTGGCAATCGTCTGCTTCATGCAGCGCACAGCACCTTCACCCGACGGGGCGACCATGTCGTAGCCGTCCGACGTCGCGCCGTAGCCCGTCAGCTCTGCGTAAATCTTCGCGCCGCGCGCTTTGGCATGCTCGTATTCTTCCAAAACAAGAACGCCGCCGCCGCCGCCAATCACGAAACCGTCGCGGTTCGCGTCATAGGCGCGCGAAGCCTTGGTCGGGTTATCGTTGTATTTGGACGACAGCGCGCCCATGGCGTCGAACAGCACGGTCAGCGACCAGTCCAGTTCCTCGCCGCCGCCCGCAAACACGATGTCCTGCTTGCCCCACTGGATAAGCTCCGCACCGTTGCCGATGCAATGCGCCGACGTTGCGCAAGCAGAGGTGATGGAATAATTCACGCCCTTGATTTCAAACGGCGTTGCAAGGCAAGCCGAGTTGGTGGAGGACATGCAGCGCGTGACCATATAAGGCCCGATGCGCTTCGGCCCTTTTTCGCGGCTGACGTCGAAAGCTTCGAGCAGGTTTTTGGTCGAAGGACCGCCGGAGCCCATGATAAGGCCGCTGCGTTCGTTCGATACGTCTTTTTGCTCAAGCCCGGAGTCCGCTATCGCTTGTTGCATGGCGATGTAGTTATAGGCAGCGCCTTCGCCCATGAAACGCAGCAGCTTGCGGTCGATGGCTTCTTCAAGGTTGATGTTCGGGCGGCCTTCGACGTGGCTACGGAAACCCATTTCCGCATATTTCGGCGAAAAGACGATACCGGATTTGCCGTCTTTCAACGATTGCGTGACGGTGTCCTGATCGTTGCCGATGCAGGAAACAATGCCAAGACCGGTGACAACCACTCTTCTCAAACTCATGACAGACCTCTTTTCTGTGCGGTAAGGATGGCGCGAAATCCGCCCCTTCTAACACCAATGCCGCGGGGAGACCCAGCGGCATCGGTTCAGCGCGGATGGGCGCAGGAAATTAAAGCGAGCGCGGGTTTTCGAACAGGCCGACTTTCAGGTCGGTCGTTTCGTAGATAACCTTGCCGTCAACCTCGACGATACCGTCGGCGATGCCGAGGACGAGCTTGCGGTTAATCACGCGCTTGATGTTCAGGCGATAGGTGACTTTTTTGGCTTCGGGCAGAACCTGACCGGTGAATTTCACTTCGCCAACGCCGAGCGCACGGCCCGAACCGGGTGCGCCCGTCCAGCCGAGGTAAAAGCCCAAAAGCTGCCACACAGCGTCAAGGCCGAGGCAGCCCGGCATAACGGGGTCGCCTTCGAAATGGCACTGGAAGAACCACAGGTCGGGTTTGATGTCGAATTCGGCAACCAGTTCACCCTTGCCATGTGCACCGCCTTCGAGCGAGACATGCGTGATACGGTCGAACATCAGCATCGGCGGCAGCGGCAGCTTGGCGTTGCCGGGACCGAAGAGCGTGCCCTTCGCGCAGGCAATCAAATCGTCATAGGTATAGCTGGATTTTTGCTGATGGGTCATCTTGTCTTCCGCGACTTGCCGTTGTGTGTTTTGCATTAAAAACGTCTCTCCGGTTTCGGGGTTGTCTCACCGGAACTCTGCGTGCCCGCGGCTTATGCCGGAGCCTCGTCTCTGTGGCGTGCGCCCAGAATCATGCCGGTTTTCGCCAGCGATTTTGCAATACTTGGGTGTATCTGTCCAACATCTTCGACAGTGATTACGGCAACCATCCGGCCCACGGCCTTGGCCACCGCAACCGCACGGCCAAGCGGGTTTTCAAGCCCGATAAGCTCGAAAAACTCCTCTACCTGCGGGCGCAGCTTGCCCAAATATTCTGGAATATCGTGGTTTTCGGCGTCATTCGCCGCTGCCAGCGTTTTCCAGTTTTTGATGCCCGGCGTTTCATGGCGCAAGGATTCCCGCACCATGACATTCGTGATTTGCAGCTCCGCATCTTCTGGCAGCGCCATCTTCATATCGGCGGCGGTCATGTAATAGCCGGCAGCGGCCGCAATCGCGACGATGCCTTCGGCGGGGCTGTGACCGTCGGCGATGAATTCTTCAATCAGCAAATCGCAAAAATCCTGCGTTGCCATTTCAAACGTCAAGGCCATGATGACGGTTTCAATCAAAAGGCGCAGGGTTTCATCGCGGCCATAACCCTGCTCTTCCCAAACCGGAAAGTCCTTGATGATAAGGGCGATGGCAATTTCATGTACGTCATCGAGCCCCTTGGGCAGCTTCTTCGCCACACCGCGCGCCAGATGACGGCCAAGCTCGGTATCGTGGTCGATGTCATACGCAAGCGGCATCAGCCCCCTGTCATCTTCGCCCGCCGCAGGCTCCGCGCGCAGCAAATCAGCGATGCGGTGGAACGCCTGTTCCATCACCACATCGGGCTCTTCATACTCAAGCAACGTCTCGGTAATCATGCCGGCATAAATGCAAACCGTGCGCGCGATGCGCTGCTTGATATCCTCTTCCTTGATGAGGGTTTCAAGCTTGGCCTGAATAGCCTTGGCTTCTTCTTTGAGTTTTTCTTGCGTATCCACGGTGGTCAAAAGAGATTACTCCTTGAACGCTTCATCGGGATATACGCCCCAGATGGTTTCTTTTTTAATCCAGCCGTCATAGCCGCTCGCGTTGATTTCGCACCAGCCGTCCTTGCAGGTTTGCAGGCGGGCGACAACGCCCGGCTCCAGCTTTGCGACGGGCTTGGCGCTGTTCTCCGGCTTGCGCAGCAGGGTTTGCACCTGCGCCTTCACAATCACGCTGCGGCGGCCGGACAGCATGCTTTTATGCACCCAGCCATCGTCGCCATCGATATCGCGCACCTGACGCCAGACGTCGAATTCACGCACCACCTCGACCGGCAGACCGCTTTTGCGCACGACCAGCTTGACGGGGTAGCGCATGCCGGGCCCTGTGCGCAAATTCACCTCGCCCGTCGCCAGCGACACGAAACGCGGCACAGGCAGGCTTTCAGCCCCCGCGCCGCCGTCTGCGGTCGCGATGGCTTCGGCAGCGTCTTCGCCGGAAGTTTCCGCATGGGCGTTCAGGGCAGGCGCTGCCAGAAGCAGCAGAAAAAGAGCCAACAGGTAAAAAACAGATATTTTTCTTGTTCTTGTCATTGTACTTCGCGTGATATCGGAGGGTTCTGAGAGAATAAGCATAAAGCCCCCCTGTTCAAACCTTTTTTCGCCAAAACCGGAAAAAAGCCGTGGATTTCTGGGGGACTGCGGCGCCCATCG
>DQGU01000018.1 GCA_003524565.1 Rhodospirillaceae bacterium | reverse complement strand
GCGCGGTTGAAAACATGTGCATATCACGCGGGCTGAAAATGCCTGCGCTTTACGTTTTCAAAGACACCACCGTACCGCCGCAAACCGTCACCGCCGCCGTTGCGCAAGGCGTGGGCGGAAAATCCGCCCTTATCGTCACGGCAGGCGCATTGAAACTTTCGCCCGCGCTGCAAGAAGCCCTCGCCGCGCAAGCGGTGCAGCGGCTCTACACCAAGGATACCTACTTCCTGACCATGTTCTGCTTCCTTGGCCATTTCCCGTTTCATGCGGCACGCAGCGCGAATGTGATTGCGCGCTACGCCTTCTGGCTGCCGCTGAAAGCATCGGAGATTTTGCTCAAAGCCGTGCGTCCGCGCATTTTGAACCTGCGCCTGCAACGGCTGGATGCGGGCGCGATGGAGCTGACAAAAGACGCCGCGCCGATTGACGCCCTCGCCGCGCAGCTGGCCACGCCGCAGCAGCTGGACGATTATTTCTACGCCCCCTATCTCGCCCTTTTCATTGCAAAACCGCAGAACTGAAAAGCGCTTTCATAATCAAACAAGATTCTTCTGGTGCAGCGCAGCAAAATGCGCTATCCCTCTGCCATATCCACGACGCAGAGGAATTTCCGCATGGACATCCACAACCTCTACGCCTTGATTGGCTTCATGCTGGCCGCCTATGCCGTTATCGGCAATGATTCCGTGCAAACGCTCGGTACGTTTATCGCGTCCAATACCCGCATCGTCAAATGGTACTGGCTCTGGCTTGCCGCCGCATCGGTGCTGGCGGCCACGCTGATTTACGGATGGGCCTCGCATGACGGCGATATTTCGTTTGGCCGCCTGAACCGCATCCCCGAAATGAAGGTTGAGTGGTATCACGCTGCCGCGCCACTGGGGCTTTTGCTTTTGACGCGCTTCGGTATTCCGGTTTCGACCACGTTTCTTGTTCTATCCACCTTTGCAACCGGCGTTGTTTTGCAAGACATGCTGGTCAAAAGCTTCGTCGGTTATGCCGTCGCGGCCGCATCTGCCTATGCCATCTGGATAGTGCTGTCGCGCTTTATCAACGAGAAATTCAATACGGTGAAGCGCGAACACCGCACGCAGTGGCGTGTGGCGCAATGGATGGCGACAGGCTTTCTCTGGTTCACATGGCTGACGCATGACATGGCGAATATCGCCGTTTTCCTGCCCCGTCAGTTGCCGCTGTGGATGCTTTTAGGCGCGATTGCGATTTTGTGCGGCTGGCTGGCCTGCATTTTCAAAAACCATGGCGGCAAGATACAAAAAATCATTCTTGAAAAAACCGGCTCGCGCTTTATCCGCTCCGCCACCATCATCGATATCGTCTATGCGCTCATCCTTCTGTTTTTCAAGGAACTGAACGATTTGCCGATGTCCACAACGTGGGTCTTTGTCGGGGTTTTGTGCGGCCGCGAACTCGCTATCGCCACGGCCAATCCCGCCTATAAACTCGGCTATGTATTCCCGATTATCGGCAAGGATTTCCTCAAGATGATGGTCGGGCTTGCGGTATCGGTCGCGATTGTGCTGGCCGTGCATTACGGCACAGGCGGCACGCCCGCAGCCCCTTGATAACAAGGGATTGTCCAGACATTAATGAAATATTAATACGCTTACGGTAAATTGGCCACATGGCCGAACGTACCAAAGATGCGTTTAATAATTCCGCCCGCCGCCGCCTTGCCGTGGCGGCCGCGCTGGCCGTCGGCGTGGCATCCACGCCGACCGAGGGGATGCAGACGGAATATCAGGCCTCCCTGCTCGCGCCCAAAGCGGCGACGCCCGCCAATCTTCATCAACGTCCGGAAACTTTGCAAACGCTGGCGGCCATGCAGCCGCCCGTTATCCTGCGGGAAATATGGGCGGAAAAAGGCCTCTCCGGCGAGAAATTTGATGCGGCCTTCGCCGCGCTTGGCGACGGACAGCAGCAAAAACTGGCGCAGCGCAGCGCCGCGATGTTCGAACAGCAAGGCTTCGCCGATGTGATGCTGAAACTGGCCGAGGGTAAACAGGCCAAGCTCAGCACCGTTATCGAGCGCATGGCCGAAATGCCTGCCGGTATGCAAATCATCACCACCGACTACACCCGCATCGCCAAAGAGCAAAACGACGCCGTCTGGCTGGAATTTCAGGAACGGGCCGAGCCTGCGTTTTACCGCCATCTGGCCGCGACGCAGGAAAAAGAACTGCGCGCGGCAGGGCTTTGCGATTACGCGCTGGATTGCATGCGCCGTGGTCTGGGCCCCACAAATAAAGAGGGCATCAGTTATAACGTCGATATCGACCATCTGGTCGAACGCGGCGGCGGCGGCGCGATGTCCACCGAAAAAGCCGTTGACCCCGTGCACGGCGGTGCGCCCATGTATCTGGTCAACCATGTGTCGAACCTGTGCCTGATTATGCGCGATGTGCATACGCAAACCAAAAACGTTATCAACAACCAGCAAGGGCTGGGCGACATTGCCGTCGGTGAAACCAAACGCATTTGCATGGCTGTGCCCACCGATGAAAACCGCCTGATGATGCTGCAAAAAGAAGAACTGCGCGCAGGTATGCAGCCGCCGCCGGAAACGTCGTATTTCGCGCTCGGCCCCTCGCTGCTTATCACGCGCGACCTTGAGCGTCTTATGCGCGACAATATCGCCCCGCCGGAAGAACATGCCCGCGTTTTCTTCGAGGTGCAGATTGAACCCACATTCAATCACACGCTCAAGCTTTGGCAGGCGCTTGTCGCCTCGCTCGACCACGGGATTGAAAACGGCACAGTCAAACCCGCCGACATCAAACGCACGCGCGACAACTGCGACGGTTATCTGAAGCCGCTTGAAAAAGCCATGGCCGACGCCAATATGCCCAAAGAGGCCGTTGACAGCCTGCGCGACATCAGCAATCGTATCTATGCACACCTGACGCCCGCGGGTGACAACAAATCCGCTGCGCCCAAAGCGCAGAACAAGCAGGAAAAACGCAACGATGCCCGCGCCTGATACCGCAAAAACCGACGCAGCCCTTTCGGCCATTCAAAACGCCGATGCAAAGTCCTATATGCGCCCGGGCGCAAACGACCTTGTTTTCAGGGTATGCAACAGCCTTTTGGACGAACACGGATACCCGCAGCTGCCGGAAGATTTCGAAGCGCTCTTGCGCCATGCCTGCGGCATCATGGGGCCCTATTTCACAATCCTGAGCACGGGCGGCATGGAAATGGCGGGCGGCGCGCTGCAGCCGGGTATTCTGGAAGTTTCGGAATCATTCAACCAATGGGCGGATGACGACGCGCCCAAAACGCTGGTTCTGGGCAAAATGTCGGGCGGCGTGGTTATCACACACCAGAACGGGCAATATCACATCGTCGATGAAACATCGCGCGACGTATTCCGCAGCTATGACAGCATTGCGGATTTTATCATAGACACCATTGCGCGCCTTGATAAAGCGCGGCGCCAAAACGCCTGAGGACTTGCGCCCCTATTATTTTTCTTTGCGGCGGGCGAGGATTTCCATCGTCGGCTTGATGTTGAAGAAAATCTTCTGAACTTCAAAGCCGTGTTTTTCAAACAAAATACGAATATTCTTGCGGCTGAAATACTGCGTGTATTCCGGCGGATTCGGCCACGTTTCCGGCTTTTCACCGTGCAGCCAGTGGCGACGGTCGGGCGTTTTGAGGAAGAAATATCCACCCGGCTTCACCAACGACGCCCAGCCCGCGACGAAGGCGTTAAAATCGCCGACGTGTTCGATAACCTGCGACGAGTGGCCGAAATCGAAGGTCATGCCGCGCTTGATGAAATCATCAATCGCTTCGCAGTAATAGGTTGCGCGCGGGTCGTGGTTTTTGCGCGCAAATTCCATCGCCTCGGGGTCGAGGTCTATACCAAAAGCGCGGTTCGCGCCCATTTTCTGCATGGCATCGACCATGTAGCCGCCACCGCAGCCAATATCAATCGCGTCTTTGCCCATGAAATATTTTTTGAAGCGGCCAGCGCGCACCTTCGCACGTTTGCGGCGATGTTCGACTTTGTTATACGGATAGCGCAGGCCGTCCTTGGGCGCGCCCTGCTGGTTATACAGCGGCGCGAGGTCTTCCGGCGTCGGCACGGGATGGATGAAGCAAAGCTCGCACGACGGGCATTTCAAAAACGTGTAGTTGTTTTTTTCAGTGAAAAAACGGGTTTCCACATGCCCGCAAATCGGGCACGGGCGCGTTTTGGGGCTTGCGTCGGTTTGGGCTGCGGCCATGGTCATCGGTTTCTCCTTTTTGGAAAGACCTTTGTAATCAGCCGCCCCGCGGGTGTCAAGCCGCAGGCCGCGCCCGAATGCGCCTTAGGCCAGGCGGCAGCGCCGCCAAAAAGATTGATATATAAGGGCTTTTTCAGGCGTATCCGCGATGCGCTGCGCGACGTAGGCCGCCAGTTGGGCATCGGCGGCGGCGGCATCGCCGCCGGATGCCGTGCGCAATACCGCCATCACGGCCGCCCCCACCCTACCCCCTTGCGCCGGATATTTCATGGGCAGGCGCAAAAGGTCGCGGGCAATCGCCCCCGTGAAGCTGCGGTCCCAATCCAGCAGATAAAAAGCATCCTTGCCGATGCAAAGATTGGACGGTAGCAAATCACCATGGCACAGGCTGACCGGAACAGCCGGATTGTTCGCAAAGGCCGCATCAAGCGCAGCGACAAAATCCGGCGCGATATTTTTAATACCCGAAAGCCGCGCGGGCAGCGCCGCATCGAAATGAGCGGAGAGTGGTTCAAAAGTAATGCCCGCTTTGTTATACGTCGCCACCATCTGCGGCAGCCCGCGCGCGATATAATCATCCGCATCGCGGCGAAAATCGAAACGGCGGCCGATGATGATGTCTTCAATCAGGTAAATATAATTTCCGCGCTCGAACGTTTCGCGCATGGCCGGAATAGTGACCGTACCGAGTACGGCGAGACGGCCGCGCAGCTTCAGTTCCTCGCGCATGCGGCTGCCGGTGACGCCGTCGGCCTGCACGATTTTGACGCAGTATCCGCCCCCTGCTTTATCAGGGTAAAAAGCGCGCAGACGCGTCATGTCGTGTTTGAGCTGAACCGCTGAGGCACGGCTGGCGATTTTCTGGCCACGGCAGGAAAGACGGCTCAGCACATTACGCAGGAAATCGGCGTGGCTATATCCGGGCACGCAACCCTGCAACCACAATTGCCGCGCAAGCCACGGTTCGCGCCACGCAAAAAACGGTGGCGCCGCCACAGCCTTTATATTTGCGGCGGCTTCGTATTCTTCGAGCGCTTTGATAATGGGATGCGGGGTCACATTCGGTATCCGTCTAGACAGGGGCTCAATAATGCGGCGGCTTTTCGCTTGCGCCTGACAGGCGGTCGGCGGTTTCGCTCACGGCGTCGATTTCGTTTTGCATCTTGCGAATGTGTTTTTTAAGCAAATCAATTTCCCCCCATTGTTGCAGCACCGTTTTGCTGAGGTCGCTGATTTGCTGTTCCTGATGCATCAGGATTTCCTGTATCTGGGTAATGCTTTCGCCTGACATGTTAACCTGCACACATAAAAACGTCGGAACGGCATTTAAAATAGCACAGCCCCGCCGCCGCTGACAATGCGGGCGCAGACTTGACAGACCGCGCGCCCAGCGGCGAAAATCGGCTATATGCCCCGCAGTTCAGGAGAAAAGCCATGACCGTTTTCGAAAAAGTCGATTTGGCGATAAAAGCCCTCCAAAACGCCGAGGAAAAGACCAGTTTCGCCCCGCCCGCCTCACGCGAAGAGCTGGCGCGCCTGAACGCGCTACTGGCCGAGGCGAAACTGCCGGAATTGCCCGTCGATTTCATGTACCTGCTCAGCAAATGCGGCAGCTGCGAAGGGCGCTATTTCAACATATACGGCACGCAAGGGCTGCAAGGTGCGGCCAAGCCGGATGATGTCCTGATGATTGACTATTCCATCGACCTCAACCGCGAAGAAGATGACGACGACCCGAAGGGATTATATCTTGGTGATATACCGGGGCTGATGCCTTACGGCATTCATTATAAACTCGTCTATAAAAACGGCCTCTATTACCACCTCGAAGACGACAGGGGCGTGCTGAACTATTTCAACGGACCGGACAACATCGGCGATTTCATTATGAAGGAAATAAAAACCGCCGAAGCCGGCAGACGCCGCGCGGAGGTGGAAAAGCACGAAAAGTGAAAAAATTGCAGACACGCGAAACTTGAACGTATCGCATGTTTCTGTATCTCAGGCTTTTTGAGGAAAATGGTCGGACTGAGAGGATTTGAACCTCCGACCCCTTGCACCCCATGCAA
>DQGU01000020.1:7746-10351 GCA_003524565.1 Rhodospirillaceae bacterium | reverse complement strand
ATCGACCACGATTATTACGAAACCAAGCCGCAAATCGGCATCAGCATCGACCGTGATTTGGCGGCGGATTTGGGTGTGCCGGTTTCGGTTATCGGCCGGACGCTGGAAACCATGATGGGGACGCGCCGTGTGACCACGTTTATCGAACGCGGGCGCGAATACGACGTTATTCTCGAAAGCGAAAAGGCGGGCAAAAGCAGCCCGCTGGATATTGCCAATACTTTCGTGCGCTCCAGCCGCACGGGGGAGCTGGTGCCGCTGTCCAGCTTCGTCACCCTCAATGAATTTGCCGATGCAACGACGCTCAACCGTTATAACCGCGTGCGCTCGATTACGCTGCAGGCGGGCTTGGCGGAGGGGTATTCCCTTGACGAAGCGCTCGATTACCTCGAAGAAGTCGTGCGCAAGGATTTGCCCGCAGGCGCCAGCTATGACTACAAAGGGGAATCCCTCGACCTGCGTGAATCCGGCAGCTCCATTTATATCGTTTTCGCGCTGGCTTTGCTGGTCGTCTATCTGGCGCTGGCAGGGCAGTTTGAAAGCTTTGTGCATCCCTTCATCATCATGCTGACCGTGCCGATGGCGGTGACGGGCGCGCTTCTGAGCCTCTGGGCGACAGGCACGACGCTGAATATCTACAGCCAGATTGGTCTTATCATTCTGGTCGGCCTGTCGGCCAAGAACGGTATTTTGATTGTCGAATTCATCAACCAGCTGCGTGACGAAGGTGTCGCTTTCCGCGACGCCATTCTGGAGGCGGCGTCCAAACGTCTGCGCCCCATTATCATGACCACGGCGACCACCATCATGGGGGCGGTGCCTTTGGTGATGGCCAGCGGCGCGGGGGCGGAAAGCCGTTTTGTGATTGGGGTTGTGATTATCGGCGGGCTTTGCCTTTCTATTCTGCTCACGATTTTCGTGGTGCCGATGATGTACCGCATTTTGGCCGGCGGTACGGGCTCTCCCACGGAAACCGCCCATAAACTGGAAAAGCAGCTGGAAGAATACGCGCATAAGACATAATGCCCGCATTTCTTAATGAAAAATTAACGAAAAGGCGGATAAACTAAAAGATAGGGCAGTAAGCCTTACAAGCAGAAGGTGCACCAGAATGGCTACACCGCCGAAACTGAGTTCAGCAACGACGAATTTCGCCTCCCTGTACAAATATAAAATTGCAGGGAAGACGGATAATTTGTTTTCGACCATCGGCTCGCTTTTTGGCGATGATGCTTTCAAGCTCGGCCTTTTCAAATCCAAGCGATATAACGAAACCGTGGCGCAAAATAACATCGCCGCGGATACAAGCCTGAGCGACAGCGAAAAGCAAATCGCTTCCGCCGACCGCAAAACCCTGTTTTTGACGGATGCCACGCGCACGCTGAAACAGAATATCGACAGCGACACAAACCCGCGCAAAATCGCCAATGCGATAAACCAGATTGTCAAAGAGCTGCAAAAATCGGTGAATGATTACATCGCCGGCCGCGGCGGAACGACGACAGCGGTTTCAGGTGGCAGCGACGGCGGCGATACTGTGGAGATTTCCAGTGAAGCCGCGGCAGCCGCCGGCGGTTACGACGCGGCGCAAGACCAGGATTTCATCAACCGCGTCGAGCTGATGACCAAAAGCCTCAAATCGCTTTTGCTCAAGCAAAAAGGCCCGCTGCGCATGATGGGCAAATATTTCGATACGAACTATTATCAGGCTGACCGCCGCCTTGGCGAAATCACGCAGGCGATTTCCGATTTCACGACCGGCGCCACCGCGCAGACAACGGAAGAAACCGCCGACCCGTCCGCGACCGCAGCCACAGGCGATGAAACCGGAACGGGCACGGATACCGGCGCGACCACCACGCCCGAAACCGCGACAACAGAAACCGAAACGCCGCCGACGCAGCCGTCGCTCGACATCACGGTTTAATAAGTTCAAGAAAAACAAAAAGCCGGACAGATATGTCCGGCTTTTTTGGTATTTGGTAGCGAGGGAGGGATTTGAACCCCCGACCAAAGGATTATGATTCCTCTGCTCTACCACTGAGCTACCCCGCCACAGGGAAAGTGTCCGTCTATATGCCAATAAAGGCTGCGGCTGTCAAGCCTGCCGTTCAAATTGGCTAAATCTTTGATTTATCGTTTTAGTTTAGGCCTCCGGCTGCGGCGCTGCGGGGGTTAGGGCGGCGGGCGGGCGGTATTTTTTCATGTAGATGAAAATGCCGCAGGCGATGACCCCGCAAACGGCCACGACGGCGGCCATGGGGCGCGGGGTTTCGGCGTGCAGCAGGCTCACCAGCCCCGCCGAAAGGGCGGAGAGGCAAAACTGCAGCATCCCCGCCAAGGCCGAGGCTGCACCCGCGCGGTGCTTTTGATGCTCGAGCGAGCCTGCGCCTGCGTTCGGGAATATCATCCCCGCCATAGCAAGGAAGCCGAACAGCGGCGGCAGCAGGATATAAAGCGGCGCATGGGCAAAGGCCGCTACGCCCAGCAAAAGGCCAAAGCCCGCCAGCGCATACAGCGCACGCATCATGATGGTATCGGGGTGCATGCCGCGGCGCAAAAGCCACGCATTCACCTGCGCCGCCATAATCAGGCCAAAGGCATT
>DQGU01000020.1:433-7389 GCA_003524565.1 Rhodospirillaceae bacterium | reverse complement strand
TAGCCCATGAATTCGCGGTGTTTCATGATGTCGAGGTAGGTGTGGAAACTGCGGCTGAAACGCACGGTTTCATCGGGGCTGCGCGTTTCGGGCAGGTACAGCGCGACCAGCACGAAAATCACCGCGCTGAAAGCGGCCAGCGACCAGAAAATCGCATGCCAGCCGAAATGCAAAAACACATAACCGCCCAGAAGCGGCGCCAGAATGGGCGCCACGCCCATAACCAGCATGAGCAGGGAGAAGACCTGCGCAGATTCACGGTGGTCGAACAAATCGCGCACCATCGCGCGCGATACGACCGTGCCCGCGCACGCGCCGAGGGCTTGCAGCAGGCGGAAGAAAATCAAACTGTCCGCTGTCGGTGCCAGCGCGCAGGCGACGGAGGCGAGGACGTAAATGGAAAGCCCGACATAAAGCGGTTTTTTACGCCCGTACCGGTCGGTCAGCGGGCCGTAGGCCAGCTGGCCGAAAGCCATACCGACGAAGAACGAAGCCAGCGATAATTCAATGCGCCCTTGCGGTACGCCCAGCGCCTCCGCCATGGCCGGAAAGGCGGGCAGGTACATGTCGATGGACAGGGGGCCGAAGGCCGTCAAGCTGCCCAAGAGCAAGACGAAGGCATAGAATTGGCGTGAATGGGTTTGCATGGCATATCCGGAAAAGAAGCGTGGCGCGCGCGCGGGCGCAGGAAGTCTTGAATGATATAGGTCGTCAGGCGTCAGGCCGCAACCGCAATGCTGCGGTTTTCCGCGCCCGTAATCCAGCCGCCGCCGATAACGCGGTTGCCAATATAGGCGACGCAGGCCTGTCCGGCCGCGACGCCGAAGGCGGGTGATTTCAAAACGGCGTGGTCTTTGAATACCGTTGCCGGCATGGGCGTCTGGGCGGAGCGCAATTTGACTTCCGCATCCAGCCCTTCGGGCGGAATATCGGCCAGCCAGTTGCATTCTTTGAGCAGAACCGTATCGCGGCCGAGCGCTTCATACGGGCCGACCAGTACCTGATTTTTATCGGGACGCAGGCCGACGACAAACAGCGGCGAATTGTTTTCGGTATGGCCGCCGCCGATGCCAAGCCCGCGGCGCTGGCCGATGGTGTAATTGATGATGCCGTTATGCTCGCCCAGCACGCGGCCGTCGATATGCACAATTTCGCCGGGCTGCATCGCGCCGGGGCGGAATTTTTCAACCACGCGGGCATAAGAGCCGTTGGGCACGAAGCAGATATCCTGGCTGTCCGGTTTGTCCGCGACAATCAGGCCGAAACGCTCCGCATGCTGGCGGGTGATGTCCTTGCTCCAGCCGCCAAGGGGGAAGCGCAGGAAATCGAGCTGCTCCTGCGTTGTCGCGAACAGGAAATAGCTCTGGTCTTTGCCCGCATCGAAGGCGCGGTGCAATTCAGCGCGGCCGTCTGTGCCGAGGGCGCGCTGAATGTAATGTCCCGTCGCCATGCAATCGGCGCCAAGGTCGCGTGCGGTCTCCAGAAGGTCTTTGAATTTGACGTTCTGGTTGCATTTCACGCAAGGGATAGGCGTTTCGCCGCGCAGGTAGCTTTCGACGAAATCTTCGATGACGTTATCCTGAAAACGGCTTTGGTAATTCAGAACGTAATGCTCGAATCCCATTTTTTCCGCGACGCGTTTGGCGTCGTAAATGTCCTGACCTGCGCAGCAGGCGCCTTTTTTAGCCAAGGCTTCGCCGTGGTCGTAAAGCTGCAACGTGATGCCCACGACCTGATACCCCTGTTCATGCAGCAGCGATGCCGCGACAGAGCTATCGACGCCGCCAGACATGGCAACGACGACGCGCGTATCTTTGGGGTCTTTATCAAAACCTAGTGAGTTCATCTTGCTGTTTTACCGTCTTGTGCGCCGTTTTATAGTTTTGCATGCAAAGCATGCGGGCGCGTATCTTTTGGGTCTTTGTCAAAACCGAGTGAGTTCATAACCTGCGTGTTCTTCTGCCGGGCAATATATACGGCGCGGGCGTTCAAAATCAAGCATTTTTCATATTTTAAACATCTGTAAATCCGGCTGGCACAGGCGCGGCGGCTGTGGTTAGATGATTGAAAATCATCATTTTTGACAAGGAAACGCCCATGGTACCGCCCACCGAGACGCCGGACGATTTTGACGACGAAATGGCCGAAGACGGCGAAGAAGGCGCGGAGGTGCTGGAATTCACCCCCGAAGACGATGCCGCCATCGAGGATATCGCCGATACTGTCGTCGGCATGATGGAAGAATACGGCATGGATTGCGACATCCATTTCCCGATGTTCACCATGGAAGTCGAACATGGCGCGACGATAGAAGACATCGTCGAGGGGTATCAGGATATTCTCGACCACCTCGCCGCGCAAATGGCGGAGCAGCCGGCGTGAGCGCTTACAAGGCCGTCATTTTCGACCGCGATGCAACGCTGAACCGCACCACGCAAATTGTGCGCGACGGGCAGGCGGCGGGTGACAAGACGGATGGCTATGTGCTGGCGCCGCAGGAACTGGAGCTTTTCTCTGCGGTGAAGCCCGCGCTGGCCGCGCTGCGTGCGCAAGGCATTTTACCGTTTGTGTTTACGCAGCAAAACTGCATCGGCAAGGGACTTGTCAGTGCCGATGAGGTGAAAGCCATTCATGCGCACATGAATGCACAGTTGGGCACGGCGGCGGCGATTGAAAAATTCTATCTGGCCTGGAGTATCCCCGGACAACCCGAAGATGCGCGCGCCAAGCCGTCGCCCGCGATGATTTTGGAGATGATGCAGGAATACGCGCTCAAACCCGCGGATATTCTGGCGGCCGGAGATTCCATGCGCGATTACAAATCCGCGCGCGCAGCAGGGGTGGATTTCGTGTGGATACGCGACGACCTAGGCCGTGTCAGCGAAGCGGATATGCAAGCGACGGGCTGCAAAATCTATGACGACGTGCAGGCGATGGTGCGGGATATATTCCCCCATACGCCTAAATCCGCGCCGAAGCCCGTATCCGGGCTTTGATAACAAAAGATTTTTTGATTCTTAACCGTTTGTTCAAGTGTGCTTTGGTATAATCGGGGTGCGGAAAGCTGCGTTTGTTTCCGCAAAGCACAAAACGGAGCCAATCATGGCAGGGCGCAAAGACAATAGCGGAGGACATCACGGTGACGAACACGTCATCGAATTCACGCCCGAAGGCGCGTTCAATATCCGCGCCGCCGCAAAAAATTTCGCCCGTATGATGGAAGAGTCCAATCAGGCATTGATTATCCACCTGCCGCATGTTTCAGTGGAGTTCGAGCCGGGCTGCACGCCCGAAGAAATCATTGATGGATATCATCAGGGGCTGCGCCATAAATTTGTTATTCACCATTCCAACAGCAATTCCGGCAAAAAGCCGCCTGCGCCCAAATAAAAAAGGGGAACAGCATGCCGCTTTCGCGTGACAGGCAAAAAATCGCCTTCATTACAAACAGCCGTCAGGAAATATTTTTCATGGCGCGGCTTTTGTCCGCAGGGCTTACGCCGAATGTCATGGCCGATAAACATGACCCGCTGGTGATTTCCGTGCGCGGCAGTATCGGCAGCGGCAAGAAAATCATCCCCGATGCCATGCGCGAATATTTTCTGGGCACAACGGCGCTTTCGCAGGTGACAGGACGCCCCGGATACGATGAATTCTGGCGCGGGCAGGTGCGCGGCCAGCAGGTTGAATTCGCCTATATCGACGCGGCTTGGCAAAGCGGTTATAGCCACGAAGAATTCTCATCCCCCTATATCCATCAGGTGCGCGAAGCTTTTATGGCGGTGCGCGAACATGGCGGCCTTGCCTTTGTGCATAACGATTATACGCTTGGGCTCAACCGCGGGGCAGGGCTTGAAATATGGATGGAAAAGCAGGGCGTGCCCAACCCTGATGGCGCAAGGGCGCGTGCGCATGACAGCCCGCTGGCTGGAAAATTCCGCATGGCCAACAGCAAAGACCGCGAAAACGAGTGGATACGCTACGTCGAGATTGAAGTCGCGGACAAACGCCTGCTGGATTCCCCGAAATTCGGCGATGTGCTGAATAAACTCAGAAACCGCCACAGGGGCGTGAATCTGAAAGTGTAAAGCGCGCGGCTTTATTGAGGGTTTAAGCAAAAGTTCTGTCACACCGGCGCAGGCCGGTGTGCATGTATCAGAGTGGGCTTTCTGGGTACCGGCTTTCGCCGGTACGACGGATGTTTTTTGGAAGGATGCCTTCGCGCCTTACTTGTCCCAAGTCGCCTTCGCGCCTTATTTATCCCACGGCGCCTTCGCGCCGGGCAGGGCGACGGTGATGCCGTCCAAATCGTCGCTCATCAAAATCTGGCAGCCGAGGCGCGATGTTTTTTTGAGGTCGAAGGCGAGGTCGAGCATATCTTCCTCTTCCTCTTTCTTCTCGTCCAGTTTGCCGAACCATGCGGGGTCAACGACGACGTGGCAGGTTGCGCAGGCAAGGCAGCCGCCGCAGGCGCCTTCGATATCAATCCCGTGCTTGTGCGAAATTTCCATGAGCGAAAGGCCGTTCGGCGCATCCACCGTGCGCTCGCTGCCGTCTTTTTCGATGAAGGTCATTTTGGGCATGGCATATCCTGTTTTCAGTGCGGGGTTGTGCCGTTTTCTGCGGCGTCGAAAAGAGATTCTTTGCCCATGCAATCCGTGCAAACAAGGCAGGCCGAGGCATCATAGCGGGGTGCGGGGCATATTGTGTAGTCTTTTTCACGCGCGGATTTGAACAAAAACGCCGTGCCTGCAAAACGGTCAGCCGCCTGCGCATGCGTTTGCGCGCCTGCAACGCCTGTAATATAGGGCGTGGCTTGGCCGTTTGCGGCGGGTTTGTGCAGCTCGACACGCGCTGCTGTGCCGCTTTTTGCGTTGTAGGTGAATGTGGCGGCCTGCTGTTTGTATGTGCCGGCTGTCTTTGAAATGTCGAGCGCGGCGAGCGTGTCTTTCATCTGCGCGCATTCGCCGCAGGGCACGCAGGCTGTGGCGGCGGCATCACCGCAAACCTGCCATGCGTTTTCGTTTTGAACGATATAAACATGGCCGGATGAAAACAGCGCCGCATGTTCCCCGCCGAGCGTCAGGAAGGGCGACGGGTTTTCAGGCGCGAAGAATTCTGTGACCGCGCCAATCGGCCCCGTGCCGCCGCCAAGCCCGCCGTAAATCGCGCGTTCGGTGACGGCTTCGGTTTGAATGGTTGCAACCGTTTCGGCAAAGCCCGCGCGCGGCAGCAGGAAAAGCAAAATGGCGGTCATGAGAAAGAGCGATGTGTTATGCATGAGATGCCCCCGTGCGCTGGCGGATGCGGCTGTACATTTTCAGCCATTGTTCGATAAAGAAATCGGCGTCTTTTTCCGTGGTGTTCCAGCCAAGGCTGACGCGCAGCGATGCGCCGGCGGCGGCTTCATCCGCGCCCATGGACTTTAGAACATGCGACGCCTTGACTGTCCCGCTGGAACAGGCGGAGCCGTTGCTCACGCAAATCCCCGCAAGGTCGAGCGATATGAGCTGCGTTTCCGACGGCGCGCCGGGCAGGGCGAACATGGTGGTATTGGCGATGCGCGGCATATCCTTGCCGAAGAAAATGAGTTCGGGTGCGGCTGCCTTTAGGCTGGTTTCGATTTTGTCGCGCCATGCGGCGAGTTTTTGAAATCCTTCCACGTCAATCAACGTTGCGGCATGGCCAAAGGCGACGATGCCCGGCAGATTTTCCGTGCCGCTGCGGATATTTTTTTCCTGATTGCCGCCGCGCACCATGGGGGTGACGGGGTTGCAGTTGCAAATGACAAGACAGCCCACACCCTGCGGCCCGCCCATCTTGTGGGCGGAGAGGGTAACGAAATCCGCGCCCAGCTTTTGCACATCCAGCGGGATTTTGCCAAAGGCCTGCACGGCATCGGTATGCACCAGCGCACCGCGTTTGCGCGCCACGGCGACAATTTCTTCCATCGGTTGGATGACGCCGGTTTCGTTGTTGACGTACATGACGGAAATCAGCGTCTGGCGTGTATTCCCCTCCAGCATTTTATCAAGCGTGGCGACATCCACGATACCGCTTGGCAGCACGGGCAAGACTTCCGCATCGCTGCGTACGCCGAGGACGGAGGGATGTTCGATGGCGGAGACAATCACGCGCTCCATCCCTGCGCCGAGCAGGGCGAGGTTGTTCGCCTCCGTCGCGCCGCCCGTGAAAACAATCACGTCACGCAATCCAATATGTAGCGCCGCAGCAATTTCGCCGCGCGCCTGTTCGATTCTGCGGCGGGCTTCGCGTCCGGCCTTGTGGATAGCGGAAGCATTGCCCGGAAACGCCAGCATTTCCTGCATTTTTTCAACGGCGGCCGGCTTCGTCGGCGTCGTCGCGTTGTGGTCCAGATAGGTGAGGCCGCTTATGCTCATTTTTGTTCTAAATACCGTTTAGTCGAGTCGAAAAATCCATGAAGAACGAAATATAAATAATTGATTTATATAGTAAATTCAACATTTTTCTTGCTATCGTTTTTTCATTATGTATAGTTTCGTCTTCGATAGAGGTTGTAAAGCAAAACAAGAAATATTCAACCGTAAGGCAGCAGGAGGCTAAATCTCAATATGCCAGAAGTCATGATTACAGGTCCCGCGGGACGTCTCGAAGGCCGCTACAAACATAGCAAAATCCCCGGGTCGCCCATCGCGCTCATCCTTCATCCGAACCCGCAGCGCGGCGGAACGATGAATAACAAAATCTCCTACACCATGTTCCAGTCCTTCGCGGACCGCGGCTTTTCGACGCTGCGTTTCAACTTCCGCGGCGTTGGACGCTCGCAGGGTGAATTTGCCCATGGCGAAGGCGAACTGGCCGATGCGGCATCCGCACTCGACTGGCTGCAAAGCGTGAACCCGGGCGCATCGTCCGTATGGGTTGGCGGTTTCTCCTTCGGTGCGTGGATTGGCATGCAATTGCTGATGCGCCGC
>DQGU01000020.1:0-132 GCA_003524565.1 Rhodospirillaceae bacterium | reverse complement strand
AACATCTATGACTTCAACTTCCTCGCCCCGTGCCCGAACGAAGGTCTTATCGTTCAAGGCAACACGGACCAGGTTGTGAACGTCGAATCCGTCAATAAGCTCGTCGATAAGCTGAAAGAACAGCGCGGCCCG
>DQGU01000175.1 GCA_003524565.1 Rhodospirillaceae bacterium | reverse complement strand
AGGCGCGCGAGGAAATCTCCTTCACCCTCGACGACGACCTCGATGCAGCCGAGATGGTGCATAACGGCATGATTGACCTTGGCGAGGTTGTCGCGCAGTACCTGTCGCTGGAGCTGGATCCGTATCCGCGTGCCCCGGGGGTCAGTCTGGCCGCCCAGATGCAGGCCAGTGGCCAGCCCAAAAAAGCCAATCCTTTTCAGGCGCTTGAGGCGCTGAAAGGCGAGAAGGGACAAAAAGGCGAATAAAATCAGCCGCCTTGGGCGGGGCGGGGACGAAAGAGGGACGCCTTTTTACTTGTAAAATCCGCCAAAAAGGGTATGAATCAGGCTGATTTTTCTTGCGCCTGCAGGTCTTTTTCGTTATGTAATGACCCCTGCGCCTCAGCGGCCTTATGGTTGCCAAGGGTTTCGCGTGTAAAGCGCGAGAAAAAGCAAAAGCATAAGAATTCGGAATTTAGACGACAGAAAGAGTAACAAGCCATGGCTGTTCCCAAGAAGAAAACTTCCAAATCCCGCCGCAACATGCGCCGCTCGCACCATGCGCTGTCCGCACCGACGGCTGTTGAAGACAAAAAGACCGGCGAAATGGTTCGTCCGCACCACGTCTGCCTGAAAACGGGCATGTACAAGGGCGAACAAGTCATCGATATCGACTAAATCATAGTGGCGGGTACAGGCGCCTTCTGCGCCGTCCCGCCCTTTTACCGCCTGCGGCGCCGCTTTCTTTGCGGCGGAACGATATCAGAGGCCGGTTTTGCATCAGCAACAACATAACCTCGTCATCTCCCTCGATGGTATGGGGGGCGACCATGCCCCGCGAATTGTTATCGAAGGGGCACACATTGCGCGTGGACAGTTTCCGTCCGCGCGCTTCATCGTTTTTGGCGACGAAACGCAAATCCGCCCCATCGTGGCGGAATACGCGGGGCTTGCCGATGTTCTTGAAATCCGCCACACGCCCGACCGCGTCACCGCCGAGGATAAACCGGGGCAGGTTCTGCGCACAGGGCGCAATTCTTCCATGCGCCTTGCCATCGATGCGGTGGCGAAGGGCGAAGCTGATTGCGTTGTTTCCGCCGGCAATACGGGCGCCTTGATGGCGATGGCCAAATTCAGCCTGAAAGTCATGCCGGGCATTCACCGCCCTGCGATTGCGACCTTCTTGCCGACGCGTATTGCGGGCAAGGGGACGGTCTTGCTCGACCTTGGCGCGAATGCGGAATGCGACCCTTATAATCTTTTGGAATTCGCGGTGCTTGGCGGCGTTTTCTCGCGCGAAACTTTCGGTATCGCGCAGCCGCAAATCGGTATTCTCAACATCGGCTCCGAAGCCATGAAGGGCAGCGAGCTGGTGAAAGAAAGTGCCGAGCTTTTGTCGAAGGCAAAACTGCCCGGTATTTATAAAGGCTTCGCCGAAGGCGATGACATCGGCACAGGCGCGTTCGATGTGATTGTTACCGACGGTTTCACCGGCAACGTGACCTTGAAAACGATTGAAGGCACCGCACGGCTTATCAAGGGCATGGTGAAAGAAGCGCTGAAATCCTCGTGGATGGTCAAGCTCGGGCTTTTGCTTGCCTTGCCCGGTTTGCTGCTTTGCTATCGCCCGATGAAAACTTTTTCCAAACGCATCGACCCGCGTTACTACAACGGCGCCAGCCTGCTGGGGCTGAAAGGTCTTTGCATCAAAAGCCATGGCGGCACAGATGGCATCGGTTTTTCGAATGCAATCGGCGTCGCCGCTGGCCTTACTGCCAATAAGTTCAATGCAAAAGTTGAAGCAGAACTTCAGCGCCTCGGCGCGGATGCGCTGCGTCCTGCCGCCGCGGCCGAAGCGCCTGCGCGTCTGGCGGGGGAGGAGGGATAATGCGCCGTTCCGTGATGCTGTCCTGCGGTTCGTACCTGCCGGAAAAATTTTTGACAAACAACGACCTTGCCAAGCTTGTTGACACCACGGATGAGTGGATTACCCAGCGCACCGGCATTCGCAAACGCCACATGGCGGGCGAGGGGGAAAAGACGTCGGATATGGCGACGCGCGCGGCGGAGAAGGCGCTGAAAGCAGCTGGCTTGAATGGCAGCGATATCGACGCGATTTTCCTCGCCACGACCACGCCCGACCAGACGTTCCCCGCGACGGCAGTCACCGTGCAGGACAATATCGGCATGGGCGACCGCGGGTTTGCGTTTGACATTCAGGCCGTGTGCTCCGGCTTCATCTATGCTTTATCAACCGCCGATAACTTCATCAAATCCGGACAGATTAACCGCGCGCTGGTGATTGGTGCGGAACATTTCACACGGCTTCTCGATTGGGATGACCGCACGACTTGCGTACTCTTCGGTGATGGTGCGGGCGCTGTGGTGCTTGAAGCGTCGGACGCGGGCAAGGGCGATAAAACCGACCGCGGCATCCTGACCACGCATCTTCATTCCGAAGGGGCGAAGCGCGACCTGCTTTATGTCGATGGCGGCCCGTCCAGCACGCGCAGCGTGGGCCATGTCCGCATGAACGGCAAAGAAGTTTTCCGGAATGCTGTCACACGCATGAGCGAGGCGATTGTCGAAGCGATGGAAGCGAGCGGCGTCAGCCCCGCCGAGGTCAACTGGCTGGTGCCGCATCAGGCCAACCGCCGCATCATCGATGCAACGGCGGAAAAACTGAATCTTTCCCCCGAAAAAGTCGTCGTGACGGTGCAAGACCACGGCAATACGTCGGCGGCATCGATTCCCCTTGCGCTTGCAACGGCGGTTGAAGACGGCCGAATCCAGCGCGGCGATGTGATTCTCATGGAAGCCATGGGCGGGGGGCTCACATGGGGCGCCGCGCTTGCGCGGTGGTGATTTTCAGCGACTCCGCCCAAACCCTTTAATGGGCGGTGTTTTGATTGGTTTATTTACTCTAACTGACAGCTTCAACTCTTTGTATTGACTAATGAAATGTGAATCATTACCGTGAGATTCACCAAGAGCGAGGTGCATTCAATGACCAATAACCAGACCATTACCCGCGCAGACCTCAGCCAGGCTGTTTACGAACAGGTTGGCCTGTCCCGCAACGAATCTGCCGAACTGGTGGAAACGGTGCTGGAAGAAGTTTGCAAGGCGCTGGAACGCGGGGAGATGGTGAAAATCTCTTCCTTCGGTACCTTCCAGGTACGCTCCAAGCGCCAGCGTATCGGCCGCAACCCCAAGACCGGGGAAGAAGTGCCTATCCTGCCGCGTCGCGTTTTGACCTTCCGCGCCAGCAACGTACTTAAAGAGCGCATCAATAACGTAGGCTCCACCGACGCATCCGGCGCCGCCGAATAAGACGACCCTTAATACAAAATCATCGAAGCAACCGTATTTAAGGACTTTCATTCATGAACTCACCTACCAATCCGAATGCCAAGAACGGCATCCAGACGGATGACGTTTCGCAGACGCAAAGCCAGCCACAAGTTACCCAGAATATTCCCGGCCGCCGCCCGATGAAGGCGAAGGCTCCGGCGCAAAAATCCGCCGGCGCATTCCGCACCATCAGCGAAGTCGCGGGGGAGCTGAACGTCGAACAGCACGTTCTGCGTTTCTGGGAAACCAAATTTACGCAAATCAAGCCGCTCAAGCGTGGCGGCGGCCGTCGCTACTACCGTCCGGAAGATGTTGATTTGCTGAAAAACATCCACCACCTGCTGTATAGCGAAGGCTATACCATCAAGGGTGTACAGAAATTGCTGAGCGCGACGCGCGGCAACCTGAGCGCGCGCGTTCAGGACGGCCTGGAGCTTTCCGGTGCGGAAGAGGTGGAAACGCCCATCGCCCGCGCCGTCGAAAAGAACCGCGACGAGCTGAAATCCATGCTCGACGACCTGCGCGCGATGCGCAAGCTTATCGACTAAGGTTTTTTTGAACACGCAAAAACGCCGGGCTTCATGTCCGGCGTTTTTGTTTTTGGGGCCTTTGAGGGCTAAATCCAGTAGTGGGTGAGTTTGAAATAGTTAATTTCTAAGTCCTATTATAGCCAATATCAGGCTGATTTGAATTGTATGCTTTTATAAGTTCAAGCTCTTTTTTACTAACTTTATCTTTATCGACTGATTCAAAAAGAATTTCTTTAGTCAATGTAAATTTAGAAAGTTGCTCTTTTGTGAAATCCGCCGCCACTGTTTGATTATCCCAAGAACCAAAATAGCGCAAAGAGTGACCAGAACCGCCAATATCTTTACCTATATAAATCTTTCCGTTTGGGAATGTGATTTTATATACGACGTAATTAAACTGCATTTTTTCCTCGAAATAACAATCCACCATATTAACAACATCTTCCAGCGTCCAGAGCGTTTCAGTCACACTAGACGCCGGATGGCAGGACTAACACGCTAAATCCCCCTCTGTTGACCTGCCTGGGCTTGCGTGCTACACCCTGCGCGTACCCCCTCATTTCCGTTTTTTATATTTTTATCCGAAGGAGTAATCCGCCCATGACCCGCCAATCCCGCAAGCAAGAACCAGAATACGGCGCGCATTACAGCCCCGAAGTGAAAAACGTTATTCGCCTGACGCTGGCCTTTGCCGAAGCGGTCGGCCGCCATCAGGCGGACAAGGCGGATAACCTTGTCATCGCCCCCTATAACGCCATGGCCGCGATTTCGATGGCCGCCAAGGGCGCGGACGGCAAAACGCGCGAAGAGCTGGCGCAGGCGCTTTATGGTGTGGATGGCGGCAAACTGGATGCCGCCGCCGGTGATTACGCCGCGCTGAATGGCGATATTCTGAAGGCGAACAAAGGGCAGGTAGAGCTGACCACCGCCAACGGTGTCTGGGTCAATCAGGAAATCATCAAGCTGCGCGACGATTTCGCAGATGACATGAAAAAGACTTTCGACGCCGAAATCAGCGGGGAGGATTTTTCGAACCCCAAGACAGTCGATAAAATCAACAAATGGGCGGGCGACAATACAAACGGCCTTATCCCGAAAGTTCTGGAAGAGCTGAAAGAAGACGATGCGGCCGTCCTCGCCTCCGCCCTTTATTTCAAAGGCCAGTGGACGCATAAGTTTGACAAGGCGCAGACCGAAGACAAAAAATACGTTCAGGATGGCGGCGCTGTTGCCAAAACGCCGACCATGCAGCGCGCCTTCAGCGAAAGCGAAGGGCTCAGCTTTAACATCGGCGACGATTACGAAGCCGTCGCGCTGACATACGGCGAGAAAAACCACAAGGAAGGCAAGCGCCCGAGCATGCGTATCGTCCTCGTCCGCCCGACGGATGAAAACGTCAGCGCGCGCGAATGGCTGGCGGCACAAGCGGACGGCAAAGTGCCTGCATGGCTGGATGCGGCCGAATTCAACCGCGGTCAGGGTTCGGTCGAATTGCCGCGCCTTGACATCAAGCAAACCTTCGACCTTATCCCCGCGATGCAGGATATGGGCGTGAAGGAAGCCTTCAACAAACGCGGCGCCGATTTCACCAAAATGGCGGAGCGTGATGGCGAGAAACTGTTCATCGGCAAAATCAGCCATGATACGGTTTTCAAAACGGATGAAGAGGGCAGCGAAGCCGCCGCCGTCACGGTTGTCGGCATGGTGCGCGCAACCAGCATTCGCATGCCTGCGCCGCGGATGGATATCAAGCTTGACCGCTCCTTTGTCTTTGCGCTGCAAGATGTCGATAGCGGCGCGGTGCTTTTCGTGGGCGCTGTCAACAAGCCGAACGCCGAAATGACGCCGCAAACCGCGCCCGCAAAG
>DQGU01000149.1 GCA_003524565.1 Rhodospirillaceae bacterium | reverse complement strand
TTTGGGCGCGGATTTATCCGGCGGACCGCCATGACTTTCCGGCAGCACGCGGCCACCGAAGGCCACAACCCGCCCCTGCAAATCCTGTACGGGGAACATCACGCGCCCGCGGAAGAACGGATAAAGCTCCCCCTTCGTGCGCTGGGATTCCCTGAACAGCCCCGCCTCCAGTATGGCCTCGACGCTATATCCCGCCTTTTGCAGGCTTTGCTTGAGCAAGACATCTTCCCCCGGCGCAAAACCAAGGCGGAAGGATTTAATCGTTTCGACCGAAAGCCCGCGGGCGACAAGGTATTCCAAAATCTTTTTATTTTGCGGCGCGTGCAGCTGCGCTTCGTACCACTTGGCCGCATGTTCCATCAGGTCATAAAGCGACATCTGGCGCTGGAATTTTTTTTGCTCCGCCACCGTCGGCTTGGGCACCTGCATGCCCGCAAGACCCGCCAGGTGTTCGATGGCATCCATAAACGACATATTGTCATGGTTCATGACAAAGCCCACCACGTCGCCATGCGCGCCGCAGCCGAAGCAATGATAAAACCCCTTCTGGTCATTCACGGTAAAAGAAGGTGTTTTCTCGCCATGGAACGGGCAGCAGGCTTTGTATTCGCGGCCGGCGCGCGTCAGCTTCACGCGCTTGCCCACAACATCGGACAGCGGCACGCGGGCGCGGATTTCATCAACAAAGGCCTTGGGCAGTGACATAGGCACTATTTATAGGAGTTTGCGCGGCAGCTTCAATAACATTCAGTCACAAAAGCCGTGCATTTATTTACCAGAAACGCACATCGAACGGGTCAACCGGCTTCGGCCGATGTGACGGCGGGATAACGTCGATTTCCGGTTCCACCCGCAAAATCTCGGTCGCGAACTGACGCAGAATATCCAGCATCGCGGTTTCCGTCGCCTTCAGGCGCACCTGTGCCCCGCCGGTTTCGGTCAGAAAGGCCTCGACATCGCTCACAAGCCTGTCACCAGTACCACGCAGCTGCGGCCAGCGGCGGATGGCTTTGGCCAAATCCTGCGCGCGTTCATAAATCGTATCATCCCCCCGCCCCGTCAGCGTGATGGTGAAATCGAGCTTTTTAGCATCGTCGCGATTAACATCAGATTTTTGATTAAAATCTTTTTTCATCGTTTTGTTATCCCTTGAAAATACGGGGCTTTACCTGCGCGGGTTTCATCACCGGCATATCTGTTTGCAGGGTGGTCGATTTTTTGCGGAATTCTTCTTCTGCCAACGAGATATATCTTTTTACTTCACGCATCAGATGAGGATTGCCGCTTTCCTCCGCCATTTTCAGCGGGGTGATAGCCGCATCGTATTTATGCGGCTTGGACGGGTCGGCGCCTGCGTACCACAAAAGCTCGACCAAATCAGACCGCCCCATCTGGCAAGCATGCAAAAACGCTGTCGCCCCATGGCGGTTATAGGCATTGATATCAACCTTGCTGGTTTTCAGCCAATTATCCAGCTTGTGCGGATTACCATCCTTGACGATTTCGATAATGTTAAAAACGTTGGATGCACGCGTGACTTCGTAAAGCACAGTATCCGCGTTTTCATCGCCCGTGCGGCTGTTGATATAGGCAAGGTCGGCGGCCATCTGGTCCGTCACGTCCTTTTTTTGTTTGTCGTCGTAACTGGCGGCCAGCGGGTCTGCCCCCGCCGCCAGCAACAGCTTGACCACGCCCAGTGGCGCCGCCGTATCAATCGCCACGCGCAGCGGGCTTTTGCCGCCAACACCGGGCAAATTCACATCTGCACCCGCCTTCAAAAGGAAATCGACCATATCGGGATTGCTGCGCGCGACAGCGAGCGTCAGCGGCGTGTCGTCGTCCTCGTCGCCCATATTGACGGATACACCTGCCGCCACCAGCTGCGCAGCCGTTTTGACGCAGCCCGTCGATACGGCGGCCAGCAGCTGCATTTGCACGCTGGTTGTGATTTCGGCGCGCAGGGGCGCGATGTTGCACAAATCGGTCGGCATCTGGCAAAGCCCTGTTTAAAAATAGCGGATGCCACAGACTATGACGCGCCTGCGGCAGTGTCAATATTTATGAAAACATTAAGAAAAACGGGGATAAAGGCCCGATTTAGGCCTTCGGCGTCAGTCGCTCTTTGACCAATGCACTGACTTTCGAAAAATCAACCTGCCCCGTGTATTTGGATTTCATATCCGCAATGACCTTGCCCATATCCTTGATACCGGCTGCGCCGACGGCCTCAATCGCTGTGTCGATGGCCACTTTAACCTCGTCTTCCGACAGCTGCGCCGGCAGGAAAGTTTCGATAACGCGGATTTCAGATGCTTCGCGCGCCGCAAGGTCGTCACGCTTGCCCTGCTGGTACATTTTGATGGACTCATGACGCTGCTTAATCATCGATTGCAGCATGGCGAGGATTTCGTCTTCCGTAATCCCCTCCCAGTTGCCTTTGCCACGCGCGGCGATGTCGCGGTCTTTCATCGCGGCGATGATTAGCCGTAATGTCGAAACGGCGATTTCATCCTTCGCATGGAGGGATTGTTTAAGCTGTTCCTGAAATCGCGTCCTGAGCATGTGTTTCCTGCTTTTCGTCTGGCAAATATGTTGGTTTGTATGCTATGCCATGCAGTATCGAATTACAACACAGCAAACATCAGGGAAATCATGTTGTCAAAACAGCACTCCCCGAACCTGAATGCGGCCTTGCTTCTGGCAGACGGCAGTATTTTCAGGGGGAAAGGCATCGGCGCGCCCGGCATCACCGGCGGCGAGGTCTGCTTCAATACCTCCATGAGCGGGTATCAGGAAATCATGACCGACCCGTCTTATGCGGGGCAGATGATAACCTTCACCTTCCCGCACATCGGCAACGTCGGCGCCAACCGCGACGACCTTGAGGCCGAAGCGCCCTTCGCGCGCGGCATCATCCTGCGCGCGGATATCACCGCACCGTCAAATTACCGCGCCGAAGAAGATTTCAACGCATGGCTGGCGCGCGGGAACCTGACGGGCATCTGCGATATCGATACCCGCGCCTTGACCCGCCACCTGCGCGACAAAGGCGCACAGAACGGCGTCATCGCCTTCACGCCCGATAAAACGCCGGATATAGAAAAAATGCGCGAATACCTGCACGCGCTGCCCGACATGAACGGGCAAGACATCGCGCGCACGGTCTCCTGCACCAATATATATGAATGGCATGAAACGCCCGCGCAGGCCGCCGCGCCGCATGTGGTTGTTATCGACTACGGCGTGAAGCGTAACATCCTGCGCTGCCTTGCGCGGCAGGGCATGCGTTTGACGGTTGTCCCCTGCTCCACCACTTTTGACGCCATCATGGCGCTGAAACCGGACGGCATTTTTCTGTCGAACGGCCCGGGCGACCCGGCGGCCACCGGCGTTTATGCCGTGCCGGTTATCCAATCGCTGCTGCAAACAGGCATGCCGCTGTTCGGCATCTGCCTTGGGCACCAGCTGCTCGCCCGCGCGCTTGGCGGTGAAACCCGCAAACTGCCTTTCGGCCACCGCGGCGGCAACCATCCTGTCAAAGACCTCGAAACCGGCAAGGTCGAAATCACCAGCCAGAACCACGGCTTCCACGTCGTGCCGGAAAGCCTGCCTGAAACGGCGGAAGTCACGCACCAAAGCCTGTTCGACGGCACCAACGAAGGCTTGCGCCTGAAAGGCCGCCCCGTGTTTTCGGTGCAATATCACCCCGAAGCATCACCGGGCCCGCACGACAGCCACTATCTGTTCGAGCGCTTCGCAGCCGCCCTGCAAATGCAAACGCGAAAACAGGCCGCCTGACATGACACCGGGGAGTGCAGCAGACAATCAAACGCCAAGCGCCGGCACAAAAGCCGCCGCAAGCGTTTTTTCCGCTGCCGTTGTCGGCGTTTTCAGCTTGACGCTGTTTTTATCCGCAGCATTGATGTTCGCCATCCAGCCCATGACAGGCAAGATGCTGCTGCCCCTGGTCGGCGGCACGCCTGCGGGCTGGATTGTCGCCATGGCGTTTTTTCAGGTCATGCTGCTGGGCGGCTACCTGTTGGCGCATGGCCTTTCCAAACTCTCGCCGCGCATGCACGCGCTTTTTTATCTGGGCGCGCTTTCGCTCGGTATGTTCTTTTTTCCGGTGGACATCACGCAGCATGCAGCATCGCTGCCCGCCAGCCCCGGCGCTATCGATATTTTCAAACTGCTCTGCGCAAGCCTTGCCGTACCGTTCATCGCCATTTCGGCTACGTCTTCGACCATCCAGCGGTTATTCACCGCCACAGGGCACAAAGCGGCGCATGACCCCTATTTTCTTTATGTGGCCAGCAATATCGGCAGCCTTGCGGGGCTTTTGCTCTATCCGGCTGTGTTCGAACCGGCTTTCACCCTCAGCGCACAGGCAGGCTATACGACGTTTACCTACGCTGGGCTGATTATCATCGGCGTTCTTTGCCTGCTGCTCTCCCTGCTTGCGCCGCGCCGCGAAGGCGCCGCAACTGTAGCAGAGGCAGAACCTGCCGCACCGCTGCGACTGCTCTCACGCGAATGTATGGAATGGGCGGCGCTGGCCTTTATCCCCTCCAGCCTTTTGCTGGGCGTCACCATATATATAACAACCGACATCATGTCGGTACCGATGATGTGGGTTTTACCGCTCGGGCTTTATCTTGTGACCTTCATGGTCGCTTTTTCGAACAAGCCTTGGGTGCCGCGCCGTCTTTTGCGCGATATGCTGCCCGCTGCGGCCTTCCTTTCCGTCCTTGCCATTTGCGTCATGCAAATGCCGTGGATGACGGACTGGGGCGGCATGGTTTTTCATCTGACGATTTTTACCGTCGTTGCCATGGCCTGCCACATTGAACTGGCAAACCGCCGCCCCCTCGGCGCCCGCAGCCGCGACCTTACCGCCTATTACCTGATGATGTCCGTCGGCGGCGCATTGGGCGGGATTTTCAATGCATTTGTTATTCCGGTGATTGCGGACAGGCTTATCGAATTTCCGCTTGTTCTCGCCGCCGCGCTTTTGTTGCACCCCGCCTTCTCCCTCGAAACAAAAACAGGCAAAGCGACATTGGCGGCGCTTGTTTTGACCGTGCTTACCCTGCCCGTCACGCCGCCGCAGATTTCAACCACACCGCCGCAAGTTTTCGAAGTTGTCTTTTTCAGCATCAGTATACTGTTTATCTTTTGCATTTTTTTCCGCAGTGTGCGCAAACATATAACTGCGAAAAACCTTATCCTGACAACAGCCATTCTGCTGTTCGCCGGACAATTCATCCAGATGCGCAAAAATCTGGTTTATAGCGACCGTAATTTTTACGGCACCGTGCGCATTTTCGACAGCCCCGTTGTACATGCCAGCGACATGACCTATCAGATGCGCATGCTGCACCATGGCACCACCATTCACGGCGTACAGGTTCTGTCGCCGCCCAACCTGCGCACAGAACCGACGGCCTATTACACCAAGCCCGGCCCGCTCGGCGATATTTTCAATGTATTCCAGCCGCAGGAAGTCGGCGCTATCGGCCTTGGCGCCGGCGTTCTCAGCTGCCACAGCGCGCCCGAACGGCATTTCACGTTTTTTGAAATCGACCCTGCCATGGAAACCGTGGCGCGTGAAAAATTCTTCTATCTCAAGGAATGTGCAAGCGAAAAGCCGCCCACCATCATCATCGGCGACGGACGCCTTGAAATATCCAAACAACCCGCAGGGGCGTTTGACCTGATTATCGTCGATGCGTTTTCGTCGGATTCAATCCCCGTGCATCTGCTGACGCTCGAAGCCGTCATTGAATACATTTCCCATACCAACCTTGGCGGCGCGGTGGCGTTTCACCTGTCCAACCGTTATTTCATGCTCGAAGACCGGCTGGTCGCCATCGCCGAGCAGGCCGGACTTCAACACGCCTACCGTTTCGATTTTGATTTCAAGCGCGATGCAAACCTTCTTTTCCGCTACCCCAGCAAATGGCTGGTGATTTCGCGCGGCAACCTTGACGCGCTCAAGCGCACGAACGACGAATGGGTAAAATTGAAACCCGCCACCGGCAAAATATGGACGGACGATTATTCCGACCTGCTCAGCGCAATTTATCAGTTCTCACCGACAGCAGCCGCCAAAAAGGCGGAGAAAAAAAGCCCGCAATGACAACCAAAGACATCAGCCAAAAGTCCGCTTTTACGCATCAAGCCGCGCTTGCCGTATTTAGCCTGACCCTGTTCCTTTCAGCGTCTTTGATGTTTGCATTGCAACCCATGGCAGGAAAAATGCTTTTGCCGATGGTCGGCGGCACGCCTGCGGGCTGGATTGTCGCCATGGCGTTTTTCCAAATCATGCTGTTGGTCGGGTATCTGGCGGCACATCTTCTTGCCAAGATGTCTCCCCGTCTGCATGCTGCTTCATATATCGCGCTGCTTTGCAGCGGGCTCGCCTTCATGCCCGTTGCACTTTCGCAATACGCCGGCAAGCTTTCGGCAACACCTGGCGCGAATGATATATTTATGTTGCTTGCCTTTGCCGTTGCGGTCCCATTTGTCGCCATTTCCGCAACCTCCTCGACGATTCAGCGCCTGTTCACGACGACGGGCCACAAGTCTTCTTCTGACCCTTATTTCCTTTACGTCGCCAGCAATATCGGCAGCTTCTCCGGCCTTTTGCTCTACCCCTTGATAATCGAGCCCAGCCTTTCGCTTTCAGCACAAAGCCATTATTTTACATGGTTCTATTCTGCCCTGATTTTCCTCGGCCTTATATGTCTTTTCCTTGCCGGCAGCGAACCTGCGCCGCAAACTGCCGCCAAATCCACAGCCACTACTCCGGCACGCACATACGATTACCTGCGCTGGATGGTGCTTTCTTTTGTTCCTTCCAGCCTTTTACTCGGCGTTACCTACTACATCACCACCGACATCATGTCGGTACCGATGATGTGGGTTTTGCCGCTTTCGCTTTATCTGCTGACTTTCATTCTGGCTTTCAGCCGTAAAAACCTTGTCCCGCTGTCACTCATTCAGGCGTTGCACCCTTGGGGCGTTCTGTTGGCCATCGCGGCCGCAGGGATATACAAGTTAAAATGGCTGACCAGCTGGAACGGTGTCTTTTTCTATCTAGCGGTTTTCTTTATCGTCACACTCAGCTGTCATCTGCGCCTTGCATCCCTTCGCCCGCTTGATGAAAACCGCAAGCATCTGACAGGCTTTTATCTGATGATGTCCGTCGGCGGCGCGCTCGGCGGCATTTTTAATGCCTTCATCGTACCGAATTTCGCCGTTCACACGACGGAATTGCCGTTAATGCTCGTCTTCTCTCTGCTGCTGCATCCGGCCATCAAAATCAAAAGCCCGGCAGGCCTGTTTATTCTCGCCTGCTCTCTGGCATCTTTTATGATGCTGCGCTATACACCGCCGCAAATGCTTGTGCCGCCCGAAGCGCTCCCGAACCTGACCATCCTCGCCTTGCTCGCACTAGCGGTTATCGTGTTCGTGTTGCAGAAATTTATAGATGTGTTCAAGCTGCCTTCGCTGATGGCGTTTACAGCGGCTTTGTTTATACTGTCGCAGTTCATGCTGAATGCAGCGGACATTTTGCACAGTAGCCGCAATTTTTACGGCACCATACGCGTTTTCGAAAAAGAAGATCTGATTAAGAAATCTGCCGATGACAAAGACGGTAAAGTCTTCAAAACGCGCTATATCACTCATGGCACCACCATACACGGCATCCAGATACTGGAGCCTGCGGAATACCGTACGTCAACGACGCAATATTTCTCTTCGCGCGGCCCGCTAGGTGAAATTGTAAACACGATTAAGCCCAAACAGGTTGCTGTCGTCGGGCTTGGCGCAGGCGTCATCAACTGCCTGAACGCACCGGACCGCCACTTCACCTATATAGAAATTGACCCCGACATGGTGAAAGCGGCGGAAAAGTATTTTACGTTTATGCAGGAATGTAAATCTGCCGCGCCGCCAAAAATCATAGTGGGCGACGGCCGGCTGGAGCTGGCGCGCATGGAAAACGCCAAATTCGATATGATTATTATTGATGCGTTTTCGTCCGACTCCATTCCTACCCACCTTCTGACGAAAGAAGCGCTGGACGATTATCTGTCACGCCTGACGCCGGATGGCGCGATTGTGTTTCACATCTCGAACCGCTTTTTCTACCTTGAAAAGCTGCTTTCCAAACTGGCCGACAACGCGGAACTGCAAAACAGGTTTAAACTCAGCACCCTTAACGATAAACCCTTTGCCGCCCCCAGCCGCTGGATGATACTGGCGCAGAAAGGCAGTGACTTGTCTTATTTCAAAAAAGAAATTGGATGGCTTAACCTCGCGCCGATTGCCGACATCTACTGGACAGACGACTACAGCAACCTGATGAGCGTTGCGCGGCTCACGCCCCCCGACATTACGACCTATAAACTCAAAGGCGAATAAGAACATGACAAACCCCGCAATCGCAAACAAACCCGCCGCCAATATGGCGCTGTATCTTTTCAGTGGTACGCTGTTTATATCCGCCGCGTTGATGTTCGCCGTGCAGCCGATGGTGGGCAAGATGCTGCTACCGCTTATCGGCGGTACACCCGCGGGCTGGATTGTCGCCATGGCGTTTTTCCAAATCATGCTGCTGGTCGGCTATTTCCTTGCGCACGCGCTGTCGATGGCAACGCCGCGCCGTCATGGCATGCTTTATATTCTGGCGCTGCTGGCGGGGACATTCTTCTTGCCGTTGCATCTGGCGGGCGGGCTGAACGAACAGCTACCGATTTCTCTTGAAATCCTGCGTTTACTGACCTTAACCGTTGCCGTGCCGTTTATTGCGCTGTCGGCCACATCATCCACCATCCAACGTCTGTTCACGGAAACGGGACATCCCTCCGCCCACGACCCCTATTTCCTTTATGCAGCCAGCAACCTTGGCAGCTTCGCGGGGCTTTTCGCCTATCCGCTGGTGGCGGAACCGAAACTCGGCCTGCTCGCCCAAACGCATCTGTGGCAGGGCGTCTTTATGGCGCTTATCGTACTGGCCACGGGCTGCTTGCTGATTGCGCGCAAGCAAGGCGCGGCCAAAATTCAAAAAGCCGAAAGCGCTTCGGCGCCCGCTGTCGAAGACAACAGCAAAGTTACACACAAGCAGCGTCTCAACTGGATATTGCTCGCCTTTGTCCCCTCCAGCCTGCTCTCGGGCGTGACCACGCATATCTCGACAGATATTTTTTCTGCCCCCATGATATGGGTGCTGCCTCTCGGCGCCTATCTGCTGACCTTCGTCATCGCCTTTAGCCGTAAACCGCTGGTTTCTTTCGACACGGTTAATCAGCTGCACCCGCTGGTCGTCCCGCTCGTGATGGGGCTTTTGATTACCAATAACCTGATGATGCGCCTGTCGTGGGCGACGATGATTTTCCACGTTTTCGCTTTCAGCGTTGTCGCGCTGCTCTGCCACATGCTGCTGGCGCAAAGCCGCCCCGAAAACAGCCGCAAACATCTGACTGAATTTTATCTTATGATGTCGGTTGGCGGCGCGCTTGGCGGTGTTTTGAATGCTTTCATCATCCCCTACACGCTCGACCGACTGATTGAATATCCGCTGCTGATGACACTCTCTCTGTTCATCAACCCTGCATTCAGAAAACCCATGACGCGCTACGGGCATATCCTTGTTTGCACCAGCCTTACCATGGTCGTCGGTTATTACATTTTCATCAAAACTATTGCCCCCGCGGTCTATTCCTCCGCTGTTGGCATCATCACACCGCAAATTATCATGGTCGATATCGCCATGGCGCTGATGTTTATCGTCATGTCGGCGAATATCCGAAGCGCCATCGTCGGTTGTGCGGCTATTATGTTCTTGACAGAAGTCATCCTGCCCAAGCACTTGCTGCTGATAGAGAGAAACTTCTTCGGCGTCATCACGATTTTCGAGCGCCCGATACAAATAGAGGGCAAAAAATACACCGCGCGTTATATGTACCACGGTACCACGACGCACGGCACGCAAATCATGGAAAAGCCGTACAACAAAACACCGACGACGTATTTCACCGAAATCGGCCCGCTCGGCAATACTTTTATGCTGTACCAGCCGAAGAAAGTCGCCGTTATCGGCCTTGGCGTCGGCACCATCAACTGCTATTCGACGCCGGATACAGAAATGACATTCGTTGAAATCGACCAGGGCGTGGTTGATGTGGCCAAAAGCCATTTCACCTTCCTTGACGACTGCACAGGCAAAACGCCGCCGCGGATTATTGTCGGTGACGGGCGTATTGAAATTGAAAAACTCGATGAGAAATTCGACATGATTATCATCGATGCGTTTTCATCGGATACCATTCCCACCCACCTGCTGACGACGGATGCCCTGCGCAGTTATCTGGACAAGCTGAACGACAACGGCATGTTGGTCATGAATATCTCCAACCGCTATTTCAACCTTGCCCCCATACTGGCCAAGAATGCGGCGGAAATTGGCATTTATTCCCGCACCCGCCTGCATCACTTTGAAGATGTCGAAGCAAACGCCGAGGTTTCCCGCAAATACCCCTTCGCCTCTTCCAGCTTCTGGGTGGCGATGGCGAAAAAGCGCGATACGCTGATGCCGCTGCGTGAAATGGAATGGGTCGAACTGGCCGCCGATGAAAAGCTGCGCCCTTGGACGGACGATTACACCAACCCCATGCGCATGCTGATGCAGCTCTACCCTGTCAAAATGCGCGGCGCAGAAGAAAAACAGGGCGAATAAACTGATAACAAAACAGGTAAAGAGGACACGCACATGGCCAAACGCACGGATATCAAAAGCATCGCCCTTATCGGCGCCGGTCCCATCGTTATCGGGCAGGCTTGTGAATTTGATTATTCGGGCACGCAGGCCTGCAAGGCGCTGCGCGACGAAGGCTACCGCGTTATCCTTATCAACTCAAACCCCGCAACCATCATGACGGACCCGGATTTGGCCGATGCGACCTACATCGAGCCGATTACGCCGGAGATTGTCGCTAAAATCCTTGAAAAAGAACGCCCCGATGCGCTCTTGCCCACCATGGGCGGGCAGACGGCGCTCAACACCGCCCTTGCCCTTGCCAAAAACGGCACGCTGGAGCGGCTCGGCGTCGAGCTGATTGGCGCCAACCAGCGCGCGATTGAACTGGCCGAAGACCGCCAGCTGTTCAAGGAAACCATGGCCAAGCTCGGCCTTGAATGTCCCAAAAGCCGCACCGTCAGCACCTTTGGCGAGGCGATGGACAGCCTTGAGCATGTCGGCCTGCCCGCTATCATCCGTCCGTCCTTCACACTCGGCGGTACGGGCGGCGGCATCGCCTATAACCGCGATGAATATGTCGATATCGTACGCTCCGGCCTTGCGGCATCGCCGGTGAAGCAGATTCTTATCGAAGAATCCGTACTGGGTTGGAAAGAATATGAAATGGAAGTCGTGCGCGACAAGGCCGACAACTGCATCATCATCTGCTCCATCGAAAACATCGACCCTATGGGCATTCACACGGGCGACAGCGTCACCGTCGCCCCCGCGCTCACGCTGACCGATAAAGAATATCAGGTCATGCGCAACGCCTCCCTTGCCGTCCTGCGCGGCATCGGCATCGAAACGGGCGGGTCGAACGTGCAATTTGCGGTCAATCCGGCCGACGGCCGCCTTGTGGTCATTGAAATGAACCCGCGCGTCAGCCGCTCCTCCGCCCTCGCGTCCAAAGCAACGGGATTTCCGATTGCCAAGGTCGCGGCCAAACTGGCGGTCGGCTATACACTGGACGAGCTTAAAAACGACATCACCCAGACAACGCCCGCATCGTTCGAGCCGACGATTGATTACGTCGTCACCAAAATGCCGCGTTTCAGTTTCGAAAAATTCCGCGGCACCGAAGAGCGTCTGTCCACATCCATGAAATCCGTCGGCGAAGTCATGGCCATGGGGCGCACGTTTGAAGAGTCTTTGCAAAAAGCCTTCTGCTCCATGGAAACCGGCCTTGTCGGGCTCAAGGAAATGAACCTTGCGCCCGCGGGGGAAGAGTTCCACCCGCAGCACGTTCTGGCCGCCCTGTCGCAGCCGCGCCCCGATCGCCTTTTGGTCATCGCGCAGGCCTACCGCCACGGTTTTTCTACCGAAGAAATCCACGACCACTGCAAATTCGACCCGTGGTTTTTGGAAAAAATTAAAAAACTGGTCGCCGAGGAAGAACGCGTCCGCAAAGACGGCCTGCCCAAAACGCAGCCCGAATGGATTGCCCTCAAACAGCTCGGCTTTTCCGATGCGCGCCTTGCCCAGCTGACGGGCAAGAAAACCGCGGACGTAACCAAAGCGCGGCAAAAAGCCGATGCCCTGCCCGTATTCAAACGCGTGGACAGCTGCGCGGGCGAATTCCCGTCGGATACGTCCTATATGTATTCGACATACGAAACAGACCGCGCGCTCAGCGATGAATGCGCGCCGTCGAGCCGGAAAAAAGCCATCATCATCGGCTCCGGCCCCAACCGCATCGGTCAAGGCATTGAGTTTGATTATTGCTGCGTCCATGCCTCCTTCGCCCTGCGGGAAAAAGGCATCGAAAGCATCATGGTCAACTGCAACCCCGAAACCGTCTCGACAGACTACGATACATCCGACCGCTTGTATTTCGAGCCGATTACCGCAGAAAAAGTGCTGGATATCATCCACGCCGAACAGCAATCCGGCGAAGTTATGGGCGTTATCGTGCAGCTGGGCGGCCAGACACCGCTGAAACTCTGCCGCGAGCTGGAACAGGCGGGCATTAAAATACTCGGCACCAGCCCCGACGCCATCGACCTTGCCGAAGACCGCGAGCGTTTTTCAAAACTGCTGCACAAGGCAAAATTGAAACAGCCCGCGAACGGCCTTGCCCGCAGCGCGGCAGAAGCCGAAAAAATCGCGCATGACATCGGCTACCCCATCGTTATCCGCCCGTCTTATGTTCTGGGCGGCCGCGGGATGGAAATCGTGCATGACGCCACTGCCCTGCGCCGCTATATCCATACAGCGGTCGAAGTTTCCGGCGATGCGCCGGTGCTTATCGACAAATACCTGCAAAACTGTATCGAAGTTGACGTCGATGCGCTGAGCGACGGCAAAGAAGTTTTCATCGCCGGCGTGATGGAGCATATCGAGGAAGCGGGCATCCATTCGGGTGACAGTACCTGCTCGCTACCCCCGCATTCTCTGCGTCAGGAAATCGTGATTGATTTGATGGACCAGAGCATGACGCTGGCCAAAGCCCTCGGCGTTGTCGGCCTGATGAACGTACAATTTGCCGTACAGCAAAGCCGCGACCCTGCGAATTTGGACGCCTATGAAATCTATGTCATCGAAGTGAACCCGCGTGCCTCGCGCACCGTGCCGTTTGTCGCCAAGGCGACCGGCATGGGTATCATCAAGGCCGCCACGCGCCTGATGACGGGCGAAAAAATCGCGACGCTGAAATCCGAAGGCATCATCCATCACCGCAAATTCGACCATGTATCGGTGAAGGCGCCCGTCTTCCCCTTCGACCGCTTCCCCAAGGTGGACTCGGTACTCGGCCCCGAAATGCGCTCCACCGGCGAAGTCATGGGCATCGACCGCGATTTCCGCCGCGCTTTCGCCAAGGCGCGTATCGGCGCGGGTGCGAAATTGCCGCTGTCGGGTACGGTTTTCGTATCGGTGCGCAACAGCGACAAGAACATGATTATCCCGCTGGCCGCAAAGCTTGCAGATATGGGTTTTCATATTGTTGCCACCAGCGGCACAGCCAAACATCTGGTCGATGCAGGCATCCGCGCGCGTAAAGTCAATAAAGTCCATGAAGGTCAACCACATATCATCGATGCGATGATAAACGGCGACATTGCCCTGATGCTGAATACTACCGATGGCCCGCAAGCCGTGGCCGACGACTTTAACTTGCGCCGCGCCGCGTTACAGAATAAGATTCCCTACTATACGACGATTTCCGGTGCGAAGGCCGCTGTGGATGCCATAGCCGCCCTGCGTCAATCGGGGCCGTTCGACGTCAAATCGCTGCAGGATTATCTGGCAGCGGCCTGACGGAACAACCAGACACAGAGTTTCAAAGAACAACACAATGAATACGCGCACTGTCTTCCCGCTGTTTTCCTGATACCGCATGCCACCGCGCAAGCGGCAGGATGCTTACAGGAAAAAATGCAGGATAAGACAGTTCGACATTATTGCGCATGCAAAAACATGCGCAGACGCCACACAAGGATGACAAAAGATATGACGACCAAGCTCCCCATCACCGCCGAAGGTTATGCCCCTTTCCACACCGAATGAGCCAG
>DQGU01000228.1:5006-5216 GCA_003524565.1 Rhodospirillaceae bacterium | reverse complement strand
ACCGTCATGAACGTGCGTGAAATTTCATGGGCAAGCTTTGCGATGAATTTCGCCATGACCTTTGCCCCGGGCGCCGTTGATGACATCCCCGCGCCGTTCATTGCCACGGTGATTGTTGATAGCGACGCCGAAACGCCGCTGCAATCGCGCCTTGCGCGCGAATTGCCGAACGTGACCAGCGTGCGCATCCGCGATGCGCTTGAACTGGCG
>DQGU01000228.1:4337-4745 GCA_003524565.1 Rhodospirillaceae bacterium | reverse complement strand
GAGCGCCGCCTTGACGCTGATTGCGGGCACGCTGGTTTTGTCGGGCGGCATTGCGGCGGCGCGCCGGCGCCACGTTTATGATGCGGTTGTGCTCAAAGTCCTCGGCGCGACGCGGGGGCGTATCATGCGCACCTTCCTGCTGGAATATGCCGTGCTGGGTATCATCACGGTATCGATTGCGGCGGGTCTGGGTACACTGGGCGGCTGGGCGGCGATGAATTTCATCCTGAACATGCCCTTCAGCTTCAGCGCCGCGCCCGTGTTATGGGTAACGGGGCTTTGCCTTGGCATCACGGTCCTGGCAGGGATGTCCGGCACATGGCGGGCGATGGGGCAAAAACCCGCGCCCTACCTGCGTAATCCATGAAAAAACGCTATAAATTTTCAAGGAAATTCATATACTTGCTT
>DQGU01000228.1:3959-4081 GCA_003524565.1 Rhodospirillaceae bacterium | reverse complement strand
GGGTGATCTTTGCGGTATAATAGAGCGTATAAGTTGCATGCAACGTTTGCGCGCCGCGCAGCGTTAGCAAGATGTCAGAATTCAAGAGAGGAAAACATAATGTCCTACGATCCCTACCGTCC
>DQGU01000228.1:0-3731 GCA_003524565.1 Rhodospirillaceae bacterium | reverse complement strand
TGCTCTTCCGATCTCTACGATCCCTACCGTCCACAGGCGACAGTTGCCGCGCACGGTACCGACGTCGATGCAGGCCTTCAGGGCTTTCTGCGCGGCGTTTACAACATGATGGGTATCGGCCTTGCCCTGACGGGCGTGGTCGCCTTTGGCTTCGCGCAAATGATGTTTGCCAACCCCGAACTGCTGAAACTCGTTTACGGCACGCCGCTGAAATGGGTTCTGGCTTTCGCGCCGCTCGCCTTTCTGATGTTCGGCTTCACGCCGGGCCGCATGAGCCGCCTGCCCGCAGGAAAGCTGCAAACGCTGTTCTTCGTTTACGCAGGCCTGATGGGGCTTTCGATGGCCTCCATCTTCCTCGCCTACACGGCGGAAAGCATTGCGCGCGTATTCTTCATCACCGCCGGCATGTTCGCCGCGACCAGCCTTTACGGTTACACCACCAAGCGTGACCTGAGCGGCATGGGCGGCTTCATGATTATGGGCGTATTCGGGCTTTTGATTGCCGGTATCGTGAACATCTTTTTGAAATCCAGCATGCTGTATTTCGTCACCTCCGTCATCGGCGTCGTGGTCTTCACGGGTCTGACGGCATGGGATACGCAGCGCCTGAAAGAAACCTACGCATACGGCAGCCACATGGCCGGCGCAAACGCCAAGCTGGCGGTGGAGGGTGCGCTGAACCTCTACCTCAACTTCGTGATGCTGTTCCAGTACATGCTCTCTCTCATGGGCTCGCGCGAATAAGCAGCCCCCCAAGGGCTCAAGCTTGAAACCCCGCCCCGCAAAGGGCGGGGTTTTTGCTGCGCTGCATACAGGAAAAGTTTGAAAACAGCGGATGAAAGGGCATTGCCTTTAGCGCTTGTTAACCCCCTGCATGGGATAATAGGCCTGCGTATATCTTTCAACTTCCCGCACGAATCGGACGCCATGGCTCTCAATCCCAACATCACCCACGAAGTTTACGAAGGCGGCGCCTATGTCAGCGTGCCCGCAGACGGTATCGCGCGCCCCGATGCGCCGCCGATGCTGCGCAGCGACTACAAAGCCTTCGAAGAAAAATTCAACAAGCTGCGCCACGATACCCGCGCCATTCTCAGCAAGCTGGCATGGGTTGCGCCGTCCAAACAAAATGACCCCCTGCCCGGTTTAAGCGCGGTGCGCCGCGACGCCGTGATTGCGGATTTGAAAAAACATCATGTCGGCTGGTGCCGCCCGAAAACAAAAACCTTCGGCCTTGACGACGCTGCCCGTGCGATTGTACGCGACCTCGCCAGCGGCAAAAAAAGGTTCTATAGCCCCGTGTATAACGTCGAAGGCAAACCCGTATTCGGGGAACATTTCGACCACGCCGGCAACCTGAGCAAACCCATCGCCAAAGCGCTTGGCGTCGCATGGCAGCGTCAAGCCTTGCCCGCCGCTACCACTCTGGCCCCGCAAACCGCGCCTTCGCGCTTTGCCGTTTCGCGCGCGCCCGTCTTGCACCCGCTGCACGCCGCGCGGTAATATCGGGTTATGCAAGAACAAAAATCCGCCCTTATTCTTTCGCAGCAATCGCCGGATGAGTGGCAAACCGCCGTTGCCGCACGCGCAAATGACGTTGCCGATATGGGGCAATGGCCGGCGTGGATTGACCGCGCCGCTTCGCTCGCCGCCCGTCTGCCGGATGCGCAAAAAACTGCTAGCGGCTTTGATGCGGGCATCGCCTGTGCACTCTCGCTCATCCCCGCGAGCGCGCAAAAACTCGCCGCCACGCTGCATGCCGCCTATACGCCCGAAGCTGTGGCGGAGGTACGCGGCGCGATTACGCAAGAAGCAAACGGCAACTGGCACGTCAAAGACGCAGAGAGCCCCACATGCTGGTGGCTGGCCGCGTGCAGCCTTTGCCTTGATGGCGACACTGTAGATGTAAAAACATTCCGCCAACAGCTGCGCGATTTCGAAGCGCTGCAAACAAATCCGGATGCGCGCAAAAACGCTGCCGAAAAAACGCTGAACGCGATGTGCACAAGCTTCAACACCAAGCGCGGCTATGCCTTCGGCGGTAAAGACGGCAGCATGCAGGGCGCCTATATCGCGGGGCACGATGTCGCCGTCATGTACGCCCCGCACCACGGCGTTTTTTTCATCGGCACGTTCCGCCCCAGCCTCGGGCTTGAAAATTTCGACTGGGGCAAAGACACCGACGACAAAGGCCGCGCCAAAAGCGGCCCCGTGCACGGCAGCCGCCAGTTCGTGAAATGCGCAAACGAATCCGAGCTGATGCGCGCGCTCGACATCGCCCTGCGCACCCTGAAACCGGTCGCCACGCCCGCCGCAAAATCCGCCGCCGCGCAAATAAAACCAAAATAAATCAGTGAATTAATGCAGCGCCGCCGCCCCCGCCGCGACGTAAATAGTTATTGAAAGCCCGGCGCGTTTCTGGTTATATACCGACACTTCAAAGCGCACATCCGCGCATGAGGGCCCGTAGCTCAGCTGGGAGAGCGCCTGCATGGCATGCAGGAGGTCGTCGGTTCGATCCCGATCGGGTCCACCATTCATTCCACTATAGAGAGACTATCTATGTCTCCCGCGCAGAAATGCGCGCTGTTGGCGCATACTTCGCGATAGGGAGGACACGCCGAACTGCAGAGACTCTTGATACATGGGTTGAAACGGCCATTTCTCTCCAACCCGCAAAAACTGGTTTGGCGCCTTTTCCGAAGGTTAGGATTTATAGGAGAAGAGGGCTAAGCGACTTCAAATGTCTTACGGATCATTCCGCCGACAAAAGCATCTGACCTTTTGTCTCGCTTGGCTATTTCCCGGATTGTCATTCCATTAAAGTGTTCATCTCGCCAAATGAACCCGCGGATCAAATCACGCAATTCGTGTGAGGGCAGATCAAACATATCCTCCGGCGTGCCAGCTTGAGGAGGCCGTATAATTACGGCTCCATGCCAGGACTTGCCAATCCTGAATGGGACCTCAAGACAAATACTCTGTGTACCCCTCGCTAAAGCTACAGGATGCAACCCATAAACCTCATGCAAAACCACGCCTAAACCAGAAACGCTAAGCTCAATACTAAGCGTATCCGGACCAACTATAATTTTGGATACAATCTTAAACAGGTGTTCTGCAGATAGACCTGCAATTCTTTTAGATAGGTTCTCTACGACCTCAAAATCGCCCTCAATACTTTTGCCTGATATTCTGCAAAGGTTGCCCTGGTTCGAAAACCATGCGCGGAGCCCTTCTTCGACAAAAGTCTCCATCTCCTGCGCCGGTATACGCAAAGGAATAGACTCTAGATGAGCTCTGTTCTGGATTTTATCGCGGCTAACGTAGTACCTGTAACGCTGACCGTTCTTATTGGTAAAGACAGGACTATAAATTGTACCCTGAGCGTCAAATATTAAGCCGCGCAAAAGGTTTGCCTGTTTAGGTTTTTTCTTGCCTCGAGGCTCAACTGCGTTCTTAGCCAGCAGCTCTTGTGCAGCTGACCAAGCCTCCAGAGATACAATTGGCTTCTGCCCGCCTTCATATATTTGGTTCTTATGCTTTAACTTACCGATATAAAGAGGGCTTGCCAGAAGCGTATAAAGCATGCCCCTTGTAAAATTGTTACCTGCTTTTGTTTTGTCCCCATCGCTGTTCAATATTTCAATAAGCTTTACAACACTCCGAACCTTCAAATATGTTTCGTATATCTTCCTTACAAGGCTCGCCTCTTTTTCATTAATAAGCAA